>JALTMC010000237.1 GCA_027005175.1 Myxococcales bacterium | reverse complement strand
GGGTGGATGTCGATATTCTGCCCATGAACGCCAACAACCGAGATGCAACAGCAGAGACTCTCTCCCAGTGGCGTCCTGATGTGATCTTCAATGGTATGAGCCTTCAAAGCTGGCGTGTCATCACCCAATTACCACGCCCGATCTTTGACGACCTGGACACTGCACAGTTCGGCCCATGGTTGCCCATGCACGCAACCCCCATGTTGGCGTTGATGGAAGCCATAACAGACAGCGATCTCAATGATGTGATAACGATCAACAGTGCTTTTCCAGATGCGACAAACCCCCTACTAGCCACCGCAGGGTTAGCACCCACAACAGGAATCGGTAATGTCGCCAATATTGTCCCAGCCCTCCGATGTAGCGCAGCCCACTTACTTGGTGCAGATGATCCACTGGAAACTCAGGTTTTGTTCTACGCCCAACACTTTCTGACCCACGGCATTCCCCGCTCAGGGACGGCCGCTGGTGCTCCCTTTCACCTACGTGTGAGTCATCAGCGCCAAGATGTCACAGCACAACTCGATCCTGAGGCTCTCTTTCGCGAGATATCCACCACCTTTAAGCGCCAAGGTGGAGTGCAAGGACAAGAACTCACCGCAGGTTCAGCCATGAGAGTCCTCGACGCGATATTTACCAATGCCCGCCGGGTCGTACATGCACCCGGTCCCGGCGGACTTCCTGGAGGCTGGGCTGTGCATGTCAGCGCCTCAGGAATTGAACCCGTGATCCCAGAGGGCAGCTCTCTTGAAGAGCTGATCGCCGTAAATGAAGCTGGACAAGCGCGAGACGGCATAGAACGAATCGATCCCGACGGTACAGTCTGGTTCACAGAAGAAAATATGGCAGTCATGGATCGGCTGCTTGGGTGGAATGTCCGGAAGTTACATCGAAACGAGATGACCCTCGCAGCAAAAGAGCTTGGCAAATGCTATGCAAACTTTGCATCACAACATGGGGTTACTTCATGAGCGACAGGGTCATCGCTTTAATGCGCGAAGCCGCAAAACGATACATCCTGCCTCGATTTCGCAACCCAAAAACACAACAAGTCCGAGAAAAAACACCTGGCGACTTGGTCACAATCGCAGACGAAGAAGCGGAGAAGTTCCTGTACAGAGAACTCACACGGATTTGGGATGTGCCCTTTGTTGGAGAAGAGAGTTGGGACAAGAACTGCCGGGCAGGGCTTCACCAAGGCTCCTGCTGGATCGTTGATCCCATCGATGGAACACGCTCCTTTGTCGAAGGCGATGACTGCTTCGCGATGATTGTCGCACGAGTCCACCATCATCGCTGTGAAGAGGGATGGCTTTTCTTTCCTGCAAGAGATGAACTTTTTCATGCTGTGCGTGGACAAGGCACCACCTTCAATAAAGACACCGCTCATGTCAACAACACCCCCAGACCTGGACGCTATCGACTCTCCTGGGTAGAACCTAAACAGCGAAAGCAGCTTGAAACAAAGCTGATCGCAGCAGGTTGGACCACAGACACCCCGACTTGTTGGGAGCTGCGCAGATTTTTACGTGGTGAGGAAGGAGGCTATTTGTGTAGCCATGTCACACCATGGGATATGACTGCCGGTGTTCTTCTGGCCTGTGAAGCTGGCGGTTACGTTTTGCGTTCCGATGGAAAAAGACCCCACCCCACCGACGAAGCAGGACTCTATATCTTTGCACCCGACGAAGTAGCAGCCTATCAATGGCTCTCAACTTTCAAACTATCGGAACTCTCTCTACGCTCCCCTCTTGAAGATTTAGGGCACCCCACAACCTCCACCGAACCCATATCACTGTAGATTCTGGAAAGGCTTGCAACGCCTACAACACAAACGTTACCGAAAACCAAAGAAGACACTCACCATCCTTCAAGCCTAAGGAGCTTTTTTGATGCAATATGGTTACCTTTTTGTCAACGGATTAACTCTACTCAATGCAGTTGTCGGCTTCTCCGCTATGATTGTTCTGACGCTCGGCCCTCGTATCGGATGGAGCGGTCCAAGCACTCTCTACATCGCAGCTCTCCTGATTAGTTGGGCCTTGCTACCCGATATACTTGATGGAGCAGCAGCTCGGAAGCTCGGTGTCACCAGCGAAATCGGTGCTCAACTCGACATCAACGCAGACACCACAACCTTCAATCTAGCAACAGCACTCTTAATCGCGTTGACCCCGATCTATTCGATCAACGCAAATCCCCTCGAAACTCCCGGCCGACTTGCCCTGGGTGTTGGCTGCGCCCTCGTCTATCTATCTGCAGGATTGGTTCGCTCTGCCAAGTTCACCGTAACAGAGCCTCCCACAGCTCCTGTTGGCCGCTACTTTTACGGAATGACCACCAACGGTGCTGCCCTAGCAACAGCCGCTTTGGTCATGGTTGCATACAGACTCCCAGAGCCCGAGATGACCGACATACTCCTCCTTGCCGTGCCGCTACAAGCATTGCTCCTAGGACCACTGATGGTCTCTCGGCTCTGTATTCCAGATGTCGTCCAGCACCTCGCCAAAGGCATCGCACCACGTTGGCCGCTCCTGCTCCTGATAGGTGTCTCTCCCTTCCTTGGTACCGCAGCCTCTTGGTGTGGGGTGGTTTATCTCTACACCTACATTTTGCCTATCGGCAACGCTTTGCTACGCCGTCCCCTCAAATAAGGAACAACTCCAACACAAAGGGCCGAGCCTCCCAGAGCAAAGAACTCCCTCCAACACACAAAACAACATCCTTGGAGTCCTGTACCACAGAAAAAGACTTGCACAGTACTCCTGAACTAGGTACTCTCCCGAAATAAACGTACTCACTGTTTCGACGAAGGAAACAAAGACAAACGATGAGCCGACTATCAGAATTAGAGATCTTTGTAAAAGTGGTAGAGTTGGAAAGTTTCTCTGGAGCTGCTCGGGAGCTTACCCTGTCCAAATCTCAGGTGAGCAAGCAAATCAGCCGACTCGAAGATCGTCTGGGTGCTCGTTTGATGCACCGCACAACCCGACGGATGAGCCTCACAGATGTAGGGCGTGTCTTTTACCAGCGCTGTGTTCAGATCCTGGCTGACCTGGAAGAAGCGGAGTTGTCGATTGGCAAGCTGCAAAGTGAGCCTCGGGGGACACTCCGTGTCAGTGTCCCCATGTCGTTTGGTGTGAGATATTTGGCCCCGGCTTTGAGCGACTTTATGGGTGCTTTTCGAGAGCTACAAGTCGATCTGAATTTCAGCGACCGCCAAATCGACATTGTAGACGAAGGTTATGATATGGCCATTCGAATCGGTGCTCTTGCAGACTCAAGCTTAATCGCCCGCAAACTCGCACCTGTCCAGCTTTTCCTGTGTGCCAGCCCAGAGTACCTGGAGACTGCGGGCTCCCCCCAACACCCGTCAGAACTCAAACATCACAACTGCTTGCGTTATCGCTACTTTTCGACAGGATCGATGTGGAAGTTCTACGGCAGCCAGGGCAAAGAAAGTGTCAAAGTTGTGGGCAGCTTGCAAACCAACAACGGAGACGCGCTACGAGAAGCTGCGCTCCGACATATCGGTCTGTGTATCTTGCCTGACTTTCTGGTTTACGAAGACCTGCGAGAAGGATGCCTCCAACAAGTGATGGAAGACTGGACGGTTGGAGAGGCTTTTTACATTTGGGCCTTGTATCCCCACAATCGACACCTATCTGCCAAAGTGAGACTGTTTGTGGACTTCTTATTGGCCCGCTTCACACCAAGACCACCCTGGACTTGTAGCCAGTTTGGCTCACCCGAAGATTGTAGCCACAATCCCTCCTCCTAATCCCTCCTCCTCCAACCCATGTCGCTCTCTCAGAGAACATCCCCCATTGACGCCACTTTCAATTTAACGTATGCTCCCCCCTGCACCCATGTTTATCAGGTGTTGTTGTGGCGACGTAATGGTTGCTTCCAAAACCAATCTCTATCTCTATGTACCCCTATGGTTCACATGGACCGGTGTAATTTAAAGACGATGAGCAACACTTCGGAATTTCCACACAAGATACAAGCACTGCCTGTGCTTGATCATGGTAGGCTTCTTGACGCAACAGCCGGAGATCCGTCTCTTGTGAAGGAGCTTCTGAACATTTACCTCAACGATGTCAAAGAACGTTTGCGTCGGGTAGAACAACACATCGCGATACAAGACAACAAGCAAATCAAGCTTGAAATTCACACCATAAAAGGCTCCAGCGCGTCTATTGGTGCCGAGCAAATGCACCACTTACTTGAACAAGTAGAGATTCAATTGATGGAAGGCAACAATGAATTGTTCAACCAGCTTCTGCAAAGCATCCCCCCTACCCTGCAGAGCTTCCAACAATACATACAAAACCTCCAGCAACTCGAATACAAACTCTAACCCCAAAACTCTAGCCTTACTCCAGAACTCTAGCCTTACTCCAGAACTCTAGCCTTACTCCAAAGGGCTAGCTCATAGAGCAGTGATTTATAACTTGAATACTTCCAATCGCATTGTACTTGCGGGCCACTCGTTCGGCATCTTCGCATAGAGCAGTGATTTATAACTTGAATACTTCCAATCCCGTCCGTGAGTGCATCCGGCCCTTTCCCTAACGTATTCGTTCTACTTGTTTGGCTGTTGCTCCGCTCCAGTTCCCCAAAAGCAAGCGCAAGAAAGCTATCATCGAGGTGAGGAAGTGATGGGATAGCCTGTCGTTAAAGCAAGAATCCTTCTGGCTTTCCCCCTGAGAGTTGTCAAGGCATCTTTTTGCGTAGTTTGGGAGGAAGACCCAGAGCAAGACTTCGCTTATAATGGGCAGGATGTTTAAGGTAATAGAGAGCCCTTTGTAGCTGTTTGTCACCACGAGAAGACTGATGGACTCTGACATCGGGCTTGATTCCACGGCCATGAATCAGTCGATTAAGAGGCGTATAGTATCGTGCGATTGTCATCTTAAGGCCAGAGCCATCGGCCAGATCGATGATAGTTTGAACAGAGCCTTTTCCAAAGGATCGAACTCCCATCACAACAGCTCGATGGTGGTCCTGAAGTGCGCCTGAAACAATCTCAGCGGCCGATGCAGTGCCACGATTAATCAGAATCACAACGGGAAACTTCTTCCAAGAACCCTTTTGGTGAGCTTTTTCCCTCTCAACACGCCGCTGCGTACGTCCTCGTGCTGTGACAATGAGACCCTTGGAAAGAAACAAGTCAGCCACACGAACCGACTGATCAAACAGCCCTCCTGGATTGTTGCGTAGGTCGAGAACCAACCCCTTGATTGGCAATTTTTTTTGAAATCCAAAAAGGGCGGCTTTGAGTTGTCGCTCGGTGCGATCTTGAAAGCTCTTAATACGAGCGTAGTAATATCCTTTGCCTAAAAGACGAGCGTACACACTTTGCACGCGGATTTGTTCGCGAATGATCACAAACCATCGGGGTTTTTTGTTGTTTCTCTGTACAAGCATTCGGAGGCGTGAGCCTGGTCGTCCGCGCAGTAAACGGCGAATTTGAAACAAGGACAGCTTGGAAAGCAAGCTTCTCTCGATCTGAACGATCTCGTCCCCAGCCTGTACTCCAGCCCGTTGTGCGGGGGAGTCAGGAACAGGACTGATCACCACCACACGCTTCCCTTTGCGACTAATCTCCAACCCCGGTCCACCGTGTTCCCCCGCAGTCTCGGCCTTCATTTCACGATACTGACGAGGCGGAATAAATACCGTATAGGGGTCTAGCTTGCTCAGCATTCCCTGAATGGCACCATAAATTAAAGTCCGGCCTTTCACAGGATCAACGTAATCATTCTCAAGGTAGCTCAAGACAGAGGCAAAGATGTCGAGTTTTTTATAGCGATTGTGAGTCATCGACTGTTGAGCCTCCCCAACAGCAGCTTGAAAGAGCACCGCACCAAGAACTAGACCCATCCCAAAAATCGCACATTCTTTCAGACGCATGAAAGTCTCCTATGATAGGCAGAAACAACCCAACAAACATCGTACCACAACCGAGATAGAAGCCCTATTTTAAAAGAGTCGCGAGCTGCAGGCAGGCTTCACCTCACTCGGAATGCTTGCATTGTTGTGAGGTTGGAGATATAAGCACGACAAATGGGGACATACGTAAAGAAGCCCCAAAGCAATGGTTCTCTCTATGATAGAATCATTGGGGGACTCCCAACAACCCAAAATGAGGTGTGATGTGAAGGTTGCGATTGGTTCCGATCATGCAGGGAAAAATCTGCGACATTTTGTGCGAAAGTGGCTAGAGGAGCATGGAGCAACTGTAACCGATCTCGG
>JALTMC010000236.1:1165-6266 GCA_027005175.1 Myxococcales bacterium | reverse complement strand
AGCCCAGTTCTTGTGTTATGCTTTCAAACAGTTGCATCGCCTGTATAAGAACATTTTTAAAATCGTCCGAAGTTGATGCCGCAGTTAGACCACTAGCGATAGCCCTCAAACCACGGCCCTTGATGCCAGAGCCAAACAATTTTAAAACGACCTGACTTACCAGGTCTGTCAAGTCTATATGGGAGAGAATCGGATGCTTCGACATGGTCGTTCTCCACGGAGTTATTTGGTTGTCTATTCAACCACATCGCATCCACGAAGTGCTTCAAGCTCCTTGTCTTGCCGCATATGTGCAAGTACATGAGGACGTGTGGTTTTTGGCGCAAAACGCGCAACACCTTCTACATGGGAAATATTTTATTTTAATTTAAAGACAGCTGTATGGCTATGGGCATCGTGCCAAGTTTGCTTTGTGCCAAACAGTGACTTTAAACAACTTACAAGAAATACCAAGTATACAACACAGCTAAGGAAAAAGAAAGCTATCCTCAATGGAAAGGAGAATAGACGCAGATTTAAAGTAAGACCTATCAGGCCAATCATTACACCAAGAAAATAAAAAAGGGGGCAGCTATATTTTTGCAAGGCACGCATCCATAAAGCGTAGGAGTGTGCGAAAGCTCCGCTTTCATCACGGATCGAGAGACCCATGAGCTTTTTACCCAAAGACACACCATAGAAACCCTCCCAAAGAAAACAAAATACGGACGGTAGGAAGAGGACTAGTGTTGATGCCAACATAAGAGTAGGCAACATCGTAAGAATATCATGGGCTGAGAGAAGAAAAGGCATAGTCCGAGCACAGCAGAGACTCAACAAATAACCGAGTCCATACATTGTGACAATATCGAGTAGATATGCAATAGAGCGTTGGATAAATCCAGCACGAACAGGAACAAAAACTTGCTTCGCATCCCGCTCTGTTTGTGCCGGTTGTCGATGCAAGGGGGCTGTCTGGTATGATGAGACATCAGGAACAAACAAGGCCTCTTGCTCCACCGTCTTTTGTGCATCCAAAAATCGGTCTGCTGGCATAATGTTTGTCGCTTTATACGCATCTGCAAAAACAGGCAGTTCGCGAGTTTCTGCTAGATCTGTAAAAGGTATCACTATAGGCTTTGTGGGTCTGAACTCTTCCCCTTGCAGAAAAAAATAGTTCATCTGAGGAATAGTTTTGTCGCAACCCTTTACAAATCCAACTGCTGATGGCTGAGATGGATTTTCTTGTGAAGAGAGATATATATAGTGTTTCATGATACTGCCTCTGTTTTGTATAGATATCCTTTCTCTTAGCAGTATCTATGCCAGTATGGAGAAGATGTAAAAAAGCTTTTGAATTTAGCTGTACATCATGATGCCTACCTTTGTTCTGGCGGCGGTTGTCGTTGCGTTTGTCCGATCGTTAAAAGTGCTTTGACAGAGGATTTCTCTATTCTACTATTTTTCGTTCATATCCCCGCTGGCATGTAGGTTAAGTGTATACAAATTGCTGATAACTAACATGATGCGGGATTTTGTTCGAGAATGTTGCACATGAGTTGCGTTGTTGGAGGGCAGCAGCAAAGAGGCAGACACAACTATAATTCGAAAAGAGCAGGAGTACGATCATGAGTTATTGAAGGGTGTCTCTTGTTCAATAGCTTTTAACGATCGGATAAACTTAGTATCTGAGTTAGAGCCTGAAGTTATACAGGGGCCTGAACAACATCTGTATTATTTAATACAGTCGTTTTTAATGTATTGTAGTAAAAGGGAGTTTTCTTTTATTGCTTCACTCTGGAACAATAGTTGTATAGAATTTTACAAGTTCATTATCTCATTAGATTTGACAACGTGTAGGTTTGATGATTGATGTGAATATCTGTCTACAATCAAGTACGGAGAAAAGAAAATGTCTGATCAACAAGTTCAAGACACGACAGTTCAAGATAGTTTTGTCGGACTAGTTCAAAGTTCAGGGTTTGTGTATCAATCAAATGCAGAAAAGAACCTTGAGCCCGAAACATGGGAGCCATTGGTTCCTGCTGTGGCACTTCATCTCTCTGCAACATTTTCACCGCTCGTTGAGCCAGGCTTGGAGGCAGAGGCCTCTTTTACGGAGGAGTACATTCCACAAATTCGAGCAGCGATATATGAAGAGCTGGGTATACTGATGCCAACCATCCATATACACGGAGAATGCGCATCCCTGGCATCTGGTAGTTATGAGATTCGGATCTATGGAACACCTGTGAGCAAAGGCCTGATTGAGGACAACAAGGTACTGGTGGACGCCAAAGCCGATGACCTCACTGTTTTTAAGATGGAGGGGACTCCAGCACTCAATCCACACACACAGCGGCTAGCTTGCTGGGTTGATGCTGAAAAGAAAGAGCAACTCAAAGATGCTGGTTATTCAACCTGGGATGCTGCTGAGTATATTGGTCTACATTTGAGTAGCGTCTTATTACAACATGCTTACCGATTCTTTGGTATTCAGGAAACCCAAGATTTACTTGATCAACTGGCAGTTCACCTTCCTGCTCTTGTTGAGCAGGCAAGACAGGCACTCAACCTGCCAGTTCTTACAAGCATTTTGAAGAGCTTGCTGGAGGAGCATGTTTCCATTGCAAATCTTCGAGAGATACTTGAATGTTTAGTACAGCGTAGTACACTGACTCAAGATGTGTACGAGCTTACGGAGTTGGTTCGAGTGCATCTACGTGATGCCATCTCCTATCAATATAGTCGAGCCGATGGAACACTGGTCGCTTACTTGCTAGACAATTCACTTGATAGCTCTTTGCAAAAAGCCATTCAGGTTGGTCGGTACAATACTTATCTTGACCTAGAGCCTGAGCAAAGTCAGGCTCTCTTGGAAGCTATTCACAGAGAACTGGGATCCCTTCCAACAGGAGCATCGCAGCCTGTCATCGTTGCTAGTGCCCCCATTCGTTGGTCGCTTCGACAGTTGATTCGGACGCAATTTCCCTGTGTTCCTGTTCTTGCATACCAGGAACTCGATCCCAACCAATCTCTCCTCCCCATCGCCATCATCAACCTCTCCTAATGGTGGCAACGTTTTGCTTTACTTCCTTGCTCCACCCCACTACAAATCAAGTCTGGCGACCTCTAACTTTGCCTTAACAGATGTTTAGCATTGCGGTATCCTTTTCGTTATTGGAACAAGCTGGAATATTTTAGCAACTATGCGGCTAGCTTGTGAAAACAAGTAGCAAGTTCCTTCTTTGGTTGGGCGGTCTAAAGCGGACTGTCTCCCTATGTCTAGTCCTAGATCAAGCGTAAAACTAGGAATGCTAAATTTCGACGTTCCATTCCCCCGTATTACCGGGGTGATTATGAAAGTCGTTTTTTGTGGTGATCCATTTCAAGTGAAACGAAATCATGCGATGTCCCCCGATTCACCCGGCACATCAAGTTTTTTGCGCTTGTTTTAGGTCTAGTTCTTCGGAACGGGGGCATGTGGAAGTAAGGGTTGATGCATATCAACCCCCTCTCGGGCATGAGAGGCTGCACTAAGGAATCTCCTCCCATAATCTACAGGCGAAAGCCGGATTTGGTGGGGGAGGATGTCAACTTATACTGACTCTGTCAACGGGATGGATATTTATTGTATGGTGTAGGCAGGGTCGAAGCTTTGGCTGAGCAGCCGGTAGGCATCGGAGGCAGTGATTTGCCCTTGGTCAACCAATGTGCGGTCCTGGAACTCAGCTTTGGCTCCAATACGACCACCAAAGCCACTTACTCGAATTTCGGGAGAGAAGCCTATACTTGTAGTGTCAATGGATTCTACCTTGTATGACAACGTTGTGTTGTCGCCAAGAGTTTCCATTGCTCCTGGGAGGTCTCCTGCGAAGAGTTGGCGAGCTGCACCACTGTTGAGGAGCTCGCTGGGATTGGCACGGATTCCAATCTCCATCTCTCCTCCAGTCGCTCTACGAACACCTACAGCACCTGCATTGAGATTACCTCCCAAAGTGAAGGTCGCTGAGGCCTCTCCTAGACGGGTTTCATCGGCAACGCGGCGGACGGTATCCATAGGATTTTGGAGTATGTCTCTTGTGCCCATATTACGGGGAAGTTCAATGTTTTGTCTCAACTGCAGTCTCCCTTGAAGCTGACCTCCTGTTGGTCCTGCATTCCCTTGTACCGAACCAGAGTATTGGTATGACAACACAGCACGTGGGCCTCGCGTTATTTCTCCAGCCTGGTTGCGCTGCGCAAACTCAAACCGCACTGAAACATCTTGGGATACGTTGGCACCGAGGTTGGCATTGGAGAATCCAGGGTCAAGGCTCCCTGCAAGTTCAGAAGCAGTTCCGCCCCGAAACTCTATCGCAGACATTCGATCGTTCATAAATGCACGATCTTCTGCGCTGATTCTGCTGGGAGGTGGATTGGTACTTATCATATTAATGCTGCTTTCGGCGTACTGTCGTCCCATTATACCTACCGCTCGGGCAACTTCAGCAGGAGAATCGAAGGTCATCTCCATACTCCCACCACCGCGAGCCATCATTGAAGCGTTTACTCCAGCACCACTTGACCCCAATTGACCATACAAGCCTGCCGATGCATCTGTCCCCAAACGCATAACATAACGTGGTGGATTATCGTTTGTGCGACTAACTTCAACCTGAGAGGTGCCACCAATACGAACGCCTTCTACGGAGACATCACCACCAACTTCGAGTGAAACTTTATCTCCTGCGCTATTCAATCGACTGACTTGCTCCTCCACAAGTCCACCTTCGCGCTCACTACCAAAGAACCGCTCTACTGACTCGACACCATCTTGGACTGTATCACGAACTGCATCGTAAGCCGACTCCGCACCATCAGCAACGGCTTCTGCTCCTTCACGAATACCTTCGGCGGCTGTCTCTCGTCCTTCGCGAACTCCCTCTGTCGCTGTTTCGACACCTTCCCGGACTGCTTCTATACCTTCGTTTACACCTTCTGCAACTGCTTCTACGCCTTCGCGAACACCATCACGAATTTTATCGAAACTTTCACCCAAAGTTCTGGGTCGTGCTGCTTGTTGGGCTTGACTTGCTCTAGCTTGTCGGGCTTGACTTGCTCTAGCTTGTCGGGCTTGACT
>JALTMC010000236.1:0-1155 GCA_027005175.1 Myxococcales bacterium | reverse complement strand
GGTTAGGCTTAATTGGCTTTATTGGTTTCTTGGGTTGAACAGGTTTTGGAGCCCCTGAAGTTCGTGATGTTGTATTGCGTGTATTGTGATTGATTTTCATAACAGTCTCCTTGTCTGGTTGAGAACAACCTTATAAGTCTTGGTTTTGTCCTCATCCACGCAGGATGTGTTCCACGCTTTCTTGGAGTGGTTAAATAGCTTCTATAATGATGTGTTGTGGTTCTTTATGACGGCGGTGATTCGTTGAAAGTAGAGGAAGGTCTAAAGAATTGGAGAAGGTTTTTACTCACTGACTTTTAACGATCGGAGAAACTTCTTATCCAAAGTGATACAGGGAATTAATCCTCTTCTGTCCTCTTCTGTATTACCAAAGCAACTTCCCGGAACTTTAAAATGTGGAGGTTATGGATTCAGCAAGCCAAAAGAAAGGAGTTGCGAGACCGTAGAAATGTCCGGTTAACGGTCCTTCGCGTCAAAAAACTTAAACAAGTTTATGAGCGACTTGAACGAAGCAATAAATCAAGGATAACTAGTTATCAAGTTATCCTCGATAGCAGGTGGGAATATAAAAAATCGGAAAAGAAAGATACTCAAGCATGAAATATTCAACATGCTGTTTCCTTTGCATGTTTGAATTGCGCGACACGCACTAATTTGTGCGTTGAAAAAGTTACCTCTTCGGCTGATAAAGTTTTGCTAAAAAATATAGCAGGAGCAATAAGCTTAGTCAATGCCTGGGGATATAGCTTCGATGGAATGGAAAGGAGAAGGAGCCTTGGAGTGTGCGGACAACCAGACGTAGCCGGTTGAGTCCTGGTTTCAGTTGCAGAGGTAACTTCACTTTCATTTGCTTCTGACCTTCGGGTTTTTTGTATTGTACAGGTTGGTAGTATTTTTTTTGCCCATTTTGGACCAGGTAGAAGTCTCGGATTCCATGAGACGATTGGATTTCAAAGGCAAGTTGAGAAGTTGCCTTCGCAGTTTGTCGTTTGGATCCATCGAGAAAACGAAGCAAGGGGGGTTCAAAGTGGTAGATCCACTGCAGCCCGTTGATGTGGGAAGGTCCTTGAGGGATACGTTTGCAAGCTTTTTGGGGGAGCCAGGCTGACAGATTGTGAGGCACTGTGCGACGCAACGCCAGGCTTTGTAGAGAGC
>JALTMC010000235.1 GCA_027005175.1 Myxococcales bacterium | reverse complement strand
CCACAGAGTCCCTCACGTGGCGGACTACAGAGTCCCTCACGAACCAGAGATGATGTGTTAGAAGATAGCGGCTTACGGCGTTTACCCACCTCTGCCTTCGGTACATTTGAGGTCAATGAGGCCGTCGGCTTTGATGAGGCCGCGCTCCACCTGGAAGAAGACAGCCCCACCGAAGTCTACCCCTCCAATGAATTCGATCATGTGGAGGATACCAACCCTTCTATGTTGGCGATAGAATCCGAGCCCGAGGCTCGGCTTGTGTTGCCACAAAGGTCTTCCTCTCGGTTGTGGCCTCTCTTTTTACTTTTGGGTGGCATGGTTGGAGGGCTACTCGCCGCTTATTCACTCGGTTTGTTTTCTCAAAGCCCTGATGAGAAACAACTGCAACAACAACAAGCGGCAATCCGTCAAAACATCGCCGCCAAAAAGTACAGCGACGCCCTCTTTCTCTTGCGTAAGTTTCAAAAACAACCTTTGCCCAATGCCTACGTGCTCTGGGCAGAGAAAACACAGCAAACATTGTCGATTCTTCCACGACTTGATATCGTACAAGACCTGTATTCTAAAAAGCGGTATACCGCGACCTTGTATCTCTTGCGCCAACTGTTGCGAAAGGCTCCTCAGGAACCTTCCATCCGATCATGGCTGGATAAAGTTCATGCAACCATGAAGCGTCAAAAGAAACAAAAACCAGAGAATTCCACAGCCCCACCGAAAATAGCTGCTCTTCCCAAACCCATATTTCGCCCTATCCGTCGGCCTAGAAGACTCAAAAAACGGCGTAGAAGGCTCAAAAGACGCAGAAGACGCAGAAGACGCAGAAGACGCAGAAGACGCAGAAGACGCAGAAGACGGCGACGTCGGCTTGCGATGCGCCTGAAGCGACGCCCTCCACCTCCCGTGGTCCAAAAAGGGTATCTCTTTGTGACATCAACACCGACAAGCACCGTCTATATCAATGGGGAAGAGCGTGCACAAACACCATTGCGATTGCATTTGCCTGTGGGCCGCTATCAAGTGCGTTTAACCCGCTCCGGTTATCGCTCCATCACACAGACAAAAGAAGTGATTGCATCTCGAACAAGCAAGATGCGGATACCACTACAACGTTTGTTTCGACCCAGACCCCGCCCGGTTCGACGAGAGCCTGTGGTCCGCATCCCCCCTCGACCACGAGTTGTCAAAGTACGTCCCCCTGGAAAACGAAAAGCTCCCGTGTTTCGAGTCGCGCTCCCCCGACGAAAATCCCTACGGATCTTTATGAGTGACCCCCGAGGAATTGGTGGCTTACAGTACACTGCAGGTCTCAAAAAATACAGCCGACGCATAGAGCAAGCTGTTGGGAAGATGCTTAAGGCCAAATCTGTCTCTGGCATCACTCGCGCCTGGCAACAGTATGTTCGCGAACGTGCAACACGCAGCAACAAAGCCTACTACACCTTTAACCCACGTGCCATTGCCTATGTCATATTCTTCCAACTTCAACGCGGTCGCCCCCCACGACGTGTCTCTCAGATCCTCGTAAAATACGAAAGATTCGGAAGATTCAAGAGGTATAAGAATAAATAGCTCTACATAGAATGTAGAACTCCTATCGCAGTTGGAGTTTTATAATCTTTCGCCCCACCGGTAACAGGGTAAGTAACTTGTGGTCCTATTGCAGTTGGAGTTTTACGATCTTTCGCTCCATCGGTAGCAAAGCCGAACAGAGAATGCGATTGCTGCATCGAATAACAAGACCACTGGTTCCAAGCTGTTTGTTTTGAATCGTTTTGCCTTGAGGGGAAAAGTACTGAAGTAGACCTCTTTCAGAGAGGGTTACAAGATGAGAGCCTGCGAAAGCGAGACTGCGAGGGCGGGCATCTGTGGAAGCCCTCCAGATGGGCTTTGTTTTAGGTAGTTGATAGAGATGAAGAGATCCATGGTGACGTTTTGTATCACCGTAGGCAAGGGCAAGTTTGTTGTGTTGTAGTGCGATATCTCCCACAACACCAGGAAGTCGAAGCTGACTTTTAACACTCCAGCCTGGGTCGAGCAAAAGTAAAGGGCCTGACAATGGGACTAAAACACCAAAGACGCCAGACCATCGTGTTCGCAGCGGCCATCGAAACTTTTGACGACGCACAATCTTACCTGTGCCAAGATGCAAACGAATCAACATTCCACCGATTTGATCGGCAATCATGGCATACGTTGGTGAGTGTTTCTTGGCTCTTGTGGGTTGAGAAGAAGGTTGACGACCCTTCCTTGTGGTTGGATGTGTTGCTTCAAGATGTACACCATAAGGATAAAAGGAAAGAGGATATGTCCGATGAACCCGCAAGAAAGGGAGAGAGACAAGAAGCAGCTTCTTTTGTGTTGTGAGGGCTACAAGGCCCCAACTCCCTTGCACCGCTACATACACCTGTCCTTGACCAAAGCTCTTGGCTCGTATCTTCTTCCATGCTTGGGTATCAAAGACTGTGACGCAACCTTGTAGCACATGCCCAACCAGACCATAGGAAGAGCCCACTTCCCATTGATAGGGTCCCTGTGCAAGAGACCAGCGTTTTGTGACCTGCCATTGGAGCGAGGTTGACTCGCGTAT
The DNA here is from genome assembly GCA_027005175.1 of Myxococcales bacterium. Taxonomy (GTDB): domain Bacteria; phylum Myxococcota_C; class UBA6777; order UBA6777; family UBA6777; genus M3003. Next base: position 3,683 of record JALTMC010000235.1, on the reverse strand, counting down.
TGGAGAGCTTGTTGGTTGCGCCAACACCAAGCCAAAGCTTATCGAACAAAATGCGACACAACAAACAAAGCATCGATAGAGAAGGAGCATCTGGTCATCCTTTGTGATGATAGAGGGGCGCGTATCCCGCCCAAATGTTACAAACTCGTAGCAGCAGAGATCCATTTCCATGTGTACCCAAGCGTGAGCGTACGCAAGATCAAGCGAAAATGGAAGCAATTCATTTTAGGTTTTGCCGATAAGAAGAGAGGACGTGTTGTGCTCACTGGCAAGATGTCTAAGCTTGCAGGTGAGCAAAACTGCATGATAGGATGATGACAGCGAAACAAAGGAGGGCTTGTATGGTTTCGCAAACACACAACTTGCTTTGGCGAACCACTCGCTTGGCCCTTGTGCTAACCTTGCTTGTGGGTGTGTGTACAGGTTGTGGGAAGTCTCTCTCTCCTGAAAGAAAGCTCTACCAACAGGCCATCATTAAGGGTCAGCCCGATCCAAGTCATCCTGCGGTTGGCGCTTTGGTTGCAAGTCGGACTCAGTCATTTTGTACTGCAACCTTGATCGCCCCTCGCCTCGTTCTGACCGCTTCCCATTGTGTGGACGCCTTTGGTCGAGCGGGTGGTCTGCGAAACATCCAATTTCGTGTGGAGACCACACAGGGCTTTGCATTTCATACGATCTCCCAGGCAAAGCAACATCCCAAATACAATCGCAGAAGCAGCACACTCTTCAACTATGACTTGGCGATACTTGTGTTGTCCCAGCCTGTGACCAATATAACACCTCTTCCTGTCAACACACAGACCATGGATTCCACCTGGGTTGGAAAGAAAGTCCTGGTGATGGGTTATGGGCTGACTCAAGTTTCACCAAGACCACAAGCCCCGAGAAACAAACAGTCTGCACAAATCCCTATCTTTCAAGTAGGTTCGGGCTCCTTTATCCACTTTGATCAACAAGACAAAAAGAGTGCCTGTCACGGAGACTCCGGTGGTCCCGCTTTACGACAAGTCCAAGGACAGTGGCGTGTGGTCGGTGTGACATCTGTCGCTTACCAAGCTCGACGCAACCCCAACGGAAACCCCGCCACCCTCTGTGACGGAGGTACTCGTGATGCCCGCCCTGATGTACATTACCAGAGCTTTTTGTTGCCTCTTCTCCAACAGTATGGAGGAGGCTCCACAGGTTGTAACAATGGCCAGTCTCGGCCTTGTTATACAGGACCTCCAAGCACACGAGGCGTTGGAGTTTGTCGGGAAGGAACAGAGACTTGTCAGGGCGGCAAGTGGGGGACTTGCGTTGGTGCTGTAATGCCGAAAACAAGCGACCGATGTGGCGACCAGCTCGACAACAACTGCGATGGTCAGGTCGATGAAGGCTGTCCAATTTGTACAGAGGGAAAGCAACAACCCTGCTATACCGGCCCTTCGAAGACACGCGGTGTTGGAGCCTGTCGGGATGGTTTCCAGATCTGTCGAAGGGGACAGTGGAGCTCTTGTTCCAAGCAGTTCCTCCCCACAAGCCAAGAGTTATGTTTCGACCAGCTCGACAACAACTGCGATGGCCAGGTCGATGAAGGCTGTCCCGATTGTAAAGATGGGATGACGCAAGCTTGTTATACAGGCTTAGCAGGAACGCAGGGTGTTGGTGTTTGTAAGAGCGGAACGCAGACCTGTCAAAGTGGTGTGTGGACAGCTTGTGTGGGACAAGTACTTCCCGCAAGCAAAGAGACATGCCAAGACAACCGTGACAACAACTGCAATGGTCAAGTTGATGAGGGCTGTGTAAAGGCGGAGTGCCAATCTGGCGCAACACAGGCCTGCTATGCAAGCACACCAAAGACCCTTAATGTTGGCTTATGCCGGGCTGGTATCCAGTTTTGCTCACAAGGCAAGTGGAGTTCTTGTACCGGATCAATTCTACCAACCCCCGAATCATGCGACGGATTTGATAATAACTGTGATGGAAAGGTGGATGAGAACTGCCAACAACCCCAATCCAACAACCCCCTCCGAGGTCCACGTCTTCAACCACGTGGATTTGGTTGTGGCAGCACAAGCCCCCTCTCCATTCTGGGATGGCTCTTTGCTTTTGTGCTCTCTATCCGACAGAAACACCGTCACTACCGTTTGCTTTCTCTGTACTCCAAGTTATGGTAGAAACGTGAAATCACTTAACACCCTCCCCTCCAAGATCCGCCTCGCTGTAGACTCTGCCGGGTCCGCGATCGGGAAGAAGCTTTACGCAATCTATAATGACGACTTTTCCAATGGATCGAAGCAAACGATGGCGGTAGTATCTCGACAACAAGCACACGAGAGCTTTCTTAGACTGATGATGGTTCTCTTTTGGGTCATCTTGGGTTGGGGTAGCTCCCCCTCTGCAACATGGGCACAAGGCAAGAACCCAAACGCAACGAGACGCTCCCATACCGCATTTGATCTCCAGCAATTCCGACCGGGCCCCGATCCCAAAGGGATGTTTCAGACCTACAGCGCCGAAAACCTGGGTCAATGGAAATTCTTCTTGGGCGTCATGCTGAATTACGGATGGGACCCTCTCTTTCTTGTGGAAGAGGGACAAGACAAACAAATCGATGTCATGCGTCATCAACTTGCGGCTGACGTCGGCCTGGGTATTGGCCTTCTCTCCTGGCTGGATCTCAATGTCACCCTACCCATGACACTCTTTCAAGATGGAACACTGCCCACGATTAGCCGCCTTGGAGCCGCTTCCGGCCGCTCTCTCTCTGGCATTTACATGCGTGACATCCAAATCCGCCTGCGCTTTCAATTCCTCCGTGAAAAACAACACGGCCTCAGCCTTGCTGTGATGCCCTCTCTCGGACTTCCCTCTGGAAATGCTGACCAATTCAATGGGGAAGGAACACTTAGCTTTGGAATCAACGCCTTACTCAGTAAGCGGTTCTCCCGAGTCGCCTTTGCCTTGAACCTTGGCTACCGCTATCTCGATGAAACGGAATTTTTAGGGCTCTTTGTCGGTCATGAACTCACCTACAGTGTCGGCCTTCGCATCGATGCCATTCGACGAACTCTTTCGATTATTGCGGATATTAGTGGGGTTGTGGGACTCACATCTCCCGGTATCGCGAGTTCTCCGATGGGGTTGTTTGCAGGGATTCGTTTGTTTCCCATGGGTTCTCCCACCTTGGCACTCAACATTGGGTTCGGAATCGGCCTGCTCTCCGGCTATGGCAGTCCCAAGTTTCGTGCGATTCTCGGCTTTGTCTGGGCTCCTCAGTTTGGTTCTTCTTCCCCAAGGCCAACTCTCTCAGACCAAGACAACGATGGAGTGCCTGACGACAAGGACCAATGCCCACGGCTAGCGGGGTCCCCAAAGAATCAGGGCTGTCCTATCCGCGACAGCGACTCGGATGGGATTCCCGACAAAAAAGATCACTGTCCGAAACGCCCAGGTATTCCAGAAGCTCAGGGTTGTCCAGCCAAAGATACGGACCGTGACGGCGTGCCCGATCACAAAGACCGCTGCAAGCGTGAGCCTGGACCCAGCGTGACACAGGGTTGTCCTGTGGCAAACGACACAGACGGTGATGGTTTCACCGACAAACAGGATCTCTGTCCCACTGTTGCAGGAGTGTCTGCCAGTCGTGGCTGCCCTAAGCCCACCGTCGAAGATAAAGACGGTGATGGGATTCCGAACAGAAG
>JALTMC010000234.1 GCA_027005175.1 Myxococcales bacterium | reverse complement strand
CAAACCAACTCCACACAAACCAACTCCACACAAACCAACTCCACACAAACCAACTCCACACAAACCAACTCCACACAAACCAACTACCCACAAACCAACTCCCCATAAACCTATTTCCCGCTAACTTTACTTTTGAGAGCAAGCTTATTTTACTTTTTGGAGCAAGAGAAGAAGCTTTGATTGCACAAGGGTTTGCGTGGAGGGCAGTCTTCGTTGCTGAGACACTCTGTGCATTTGAGAAGTTTGGGGTGACAAAAGGGGCTCTGTATTGGACAGTCGATGTGTTTGAGGCACTGGTGGCATCGGCGATTGCTGCAGTATTTGAGATGGAGGGCTTTGCAGTCACGATCAGTAAGACAGCCAGGCAAGCAACGATTTCGGTCACAGATACCGTTGTTGAGGAAGGAGCAGTCTCGGTCCTTCTGGCAAGGGATCAGACAACGTCCATCGGAGCATCCAGAGACACCAAAGATCTCGGCAGGGCAGTCGTTATCGGATTGACAAGGTTGACAGAGTCGGGTGGTGCTGGAGCATGTGAGATAACCGGCAGCCTGGCAATCGTCATCTTGTTCGCAGCGGCAAGAGCCTCGAACACAGTAGTGGCCAGAAAATGTGGGCTGACAATGGGAGTCTTTGGTACAGGCAGCACACCGTCTCTCTTTGGAGCAATAAGGAAGATAGCCGGGGCAATCGGAGGCTCCAACACACTGTTCACATTTCAGTGTTTTCTGATTGCATCGCTCCCCTTTGACACAATCCTGATCCACACCACAGCCCAGGCACTGCATTGAGCCATCCACACGAACACAAGGGAACCGGTCTTGTTCGTCACAGAGACGCCCGGAACTCCATGTCCAGCGACCTTGAATCTCTACACATTTTTGAAAGAGGTATCCATCCAGGCCCGTATTCGTTGTTTTTTTTGCACAACGCACTTGGCCTGCGTTGCAATCCCGTCCTTGTTGCCATACGAGAAGAGCACTTTGGCATGCCCCGCAATCACTTGCGAGCAGCGTAACTGTGGGAGAATCGGCTCCTTCTTCCACAGGAGGAGCTTTGCAAGTCACAGATTGCTGAGAAGATAAGGAGCAAACTTCGTCACAGCTTCGAAGCCCATGAAAGCAGAGAAACATATCGCTCTGACACTTTGCATCACAAGGACTGGTAGGCAATTTACACCGGCTGAACAACATCACCAACCCACACAACAGCAGGCCTGTTGTCCACCATCTGGACCACGCCCGATCACTTTCTTTTGTATGTCGCACCCCATGTGTCAGCATGACTTCTTAAATCCATCCCTCTCTCTATTTATTCTATGATAGTGTTTCAGCCAGACAACACAACCATTTTCTTAGGATACCACAGATCTGTGGTCTGTGATGTTGGGAAGATACTTTTAATTCATCGGGTTGTTTGTGTATATGTTGGTACACGATGTAGATCATCGATCAAAGATCAACATCGTGTGTCATCCTTGGAGAGATCATTGATGCCGTCTTTAAGTTGGTCCCTACCCCGATTTGCCCTGCGCCGCCCTGTCACAATATGGATGGGAGTTGTAGCTTTAACTGTGATTGGGATCATCGCCTACTTTCGTATACCACAACAATTATTTCCATCGGGGTACAACTTTCCCTTCTTGTATGTACGGATCAGCTATCCGAATTCTACTCCGAAAGAGGTGGAAGACAAGATCGTTCGACCAGGAGAACGTATGCTCTCCACACTGAAAGGTCTCAAACGCTTACGAAGTTGGGCTCGCGGCAACCACGGCTCCTTTTGGATGCGCTTCGATGGGAGCACACCCATGAGCATCGTTTACCAGCAACTGCGCGACCGCCTGGAGAGACTTATACCAACCTTACCCGAAGGGGTTGAGCGGTACTTTATCTGGAAGTGGGACCCTGAAGCAGAGCCCATCTTATTTTTTGGAATCTCGGTAAAAAGCCACCAGAAGGACTTCTACCGAACCCTGGAGCAGCATCTTTTTTCCCGGATTCGACGCTTACCGGGTGTTAGCAAGATACAGCTCCGAGGTCTGGAGAAGCCTTATATTCGCATCGAAGTGGATCGCAAGAAAGCACAGGGCCAACGTCTGAGTATTTACCGTCTGATCCGTCAACTACGACGCGACAACCTCGCGATGCCCATGGGGGAGCTTCGCAATGGCTCCAATGTCTTTTATGTACGAAGTCACAACCGCCTTAAATCGATCAGCGATCTCCAGAACTATCCTGTCGCCACAGGTGTACGTTTGCAGGATGTGGCCAAGATTCGCTTTATTCCAAACTCTTCCAATCAGTTGTTTCGGATTGATGGACGCAGTGGGATCTTTGTTGAGGTATTTAAAGCATCGGAAGCAAACACGGTCGCATTGACCAAGAGTATTCGACGTATCCTCAAAGAGAGACTGAGCAAAGACCCCGCCCTCTCCCCCTTTCAAATGCACACTTTCATAGACCAAGGACAGCTGATTGAGAAGGCGATCGGCCAGCTTCAACAGGCTCTGTTTTGGGGTGGTATCTTTGCACTCTTAATACTGATCATCTTTTTGCGCCACTTTCGCATGACAATGCTGGTGATGCTCGCCATCCCACTGTCCCTCATCATGACACTGGCCACCCTCTACTTTATGGGAGAAACCATCAATATGTTCAGCCTGATGGGGCTGATGCTAAGTGTCGGAATGGTTGTTGATAATGCCATCGTCGTTGTCGAAAATATCGCTCGTCTCAAACAAGAGGGAGAAGCCTCAGTCACTTCCTCCACCAAGGGAACAGCCGAGGTTGCACTGGCCGTCTTGATGGCAACCTCCACCACGGTCATTGTATTCCTACCTCTGATGCTGATGAGCGGCTCTCGTATGCTTCGCTTTTATATGGGAAAGATCGGATTCCCCGTGATCATTGCCTTGGCTGCCAGCCTCTTGGTCGCACTGCTGGTGGTTCCATTGGGCGCTGCTCGCCTGCTCGGAGAGAGCAAACCCAAACCCTGGCCTCTCTTTGAACGAATCACCCAACACTACCAAAGTCTTCTACGTTGGCTGCTGTCTCATCGCTTTGATGCGATGTTGGTAACCTTGCTGCTTTTTGCAACCATTCAATATCCTAGAAAGCACATGCAACGCACCGACCGAGGACGAGCACGCAACTCCCGAATCAGACTTCGCTTTGGATTCACAAAAAATTACTCTTTCAAACAGAAGTACAACTACCTGCGACGAGTGGAAGAGATCATCAAAAAGAACAAGAAAAAGTGGGGCGTACGTCATTATACAACACAGCTTCGAAGCACCTCCAGTCGCGGTCGCATCAGCGTATATCTGAGCCCCACAGCCAACAAACTCAAGCTCAATCGTCACAATGTACGCAAGCTGATGTCTAGCATCTTGCCGGAAGCGCCCGGTGTGACACGCCGAGTAGGCTGGCGAAAGCTAGGAGGTGGTGCAGGCTCTTCCATCACACTCCGACTCTATGGTCCAGACTCACAAACCTTACACCATGTAGCCACCCGCCTGGAAAAGCATCTCCGTCATGACCGTGACTTTTCCAAAGCGGAAGCTGATGTCAATGAAGACACACTGCCCGAGATCCAACTCAAACTTCAACGCCTCTGGGCGTTTCGCTACAAGATGCCAGCCAGAGTTGTGGGTGGAAATGTATCCTACGCCCTCAGTGGCCGACGATTGCGCAGTATGCAACAAGGTGACTTTAACCTCCCTGTGTGGATCTCATACCGCACCCAAGATCGCAGCAGCTACCAAAAACTCAAACAAATCGGTGTCGCTAGCTGGCAAAGCCCACAGATGGTACCGTTAGAACAGCTTGTCAACTCCAAGTTTGGACGCGGACCACAGGTCATTAACCGAGTCAATCGCAAGACCTTTCTCAAACTCACCATTGCAGTCCAAGGAAAGAACTTGATGCGCTTGTATCAACGATTGGACGCTGTGATGGAGCGATTTCCCATGCCCGAAGGTTACTCCTGGGGAAAGGGGTTCCGCTACCGTGACATGCGTGCTGCCGATGCATCACAACAGTTCGCTCTGATCCTGAGCATCACCTTTGTTTTCCTTCTCATGGGTATCTTGTTTGAGTCGTTTGCTCTCCCCTTCTCCGTGATCTTCTCGATCCCTCTTGCCTTCCTTGGTGTATACTGGCTACTCTATCTAACGGGCACTGCCTTTGGTATGATGTCTGGGATTGGACTGATCATGCTTGTCGGTATTGTGGTCAATCACGCCATTGTTCTGATCGACCGCATCAACCAGCTCCGTAAAGAAGGTATGGACCGGTACAACTCGATCCTTGAAGCCGCCAGTCAACGACTTCGCCCCATCCTAATGACAACCCTCACTACCATTTGCGGTCTTCTTCCCATGGCTATCGGTGGTGCCACTTTCATCGGTATGCCCTACGCTCCCCTTGGCCGCACTGTCATCGGCGGACTCGCAACCTCTGCCCTACTCTCTCTCCTGATCATCCCTATCTTCTACACATTTATCGACGACTTAAGAAACGCCCTCCGACATCGAATCAGCCATAACATGAACCCAAACTCCAAACTCCAAAGAGGAGAACAAACCAATGCTTGAAAAGATACTTAAATTCTTGATCTTATTTGCCATCATGATCGCAATTCCAATTCTGTGGTGGCAATCTCTCCACACCTACAGTGGCTTAAAACCCATCCTTGTCAGCACTGGGATGTCCCTCTTTCTCTTTGGACTCTGCTACAAACTCATGGGAACATGGGACCTCATCCCCGACTGGATCCCCTTGCTGGGCTCCCTTGATGACTCCGTCGCTTGGATGATCATGCTCCTCGGTGTAGGTGTTGGTAGCGCAGGATACTTTCTTCTCTAAAAGCAAAAATAACAGCATAAGCGGTTGCATAGGTGAAGAAGTGAGTCGTGCCAGAGCGTGCCTTCGAACGGCGCATACCTTTCTCGTGCTCTTTCTCTACAGTCCCATGAAAGGGGTTCTGGATGAAGTTAACTGCCACGAAACATCACGGCCAAGAGGAACACCCCAGTGGGTGGCTAGCCGCTTAACTCGGTCGTTCGTCAGCAATCTTATACTGTTTCATATAGACTTTCTAATACCAAGGCAACCACAGTTACATTTACAGCATTTCCTAGTGCTTTTATTGTCATGTTGTGGTTGGGTAGTAGCTTCAATTCATCCAAAGACTGCAATCTTGCACATTCCTTTACAGTCATATATCTTTCCTCCCAAGCGATTATAGGAACCTGAGTTGTTGTCATCGCTACGAGAGATGGTGATGTTGTTGGTCTCTTTACTCTAACGCCTGAAGCCCTAAATTGAATGATGTAGTTCCAAATATTTCTCTCTTCTCCTTTACAGTTCCATTCAAGCTTCTGATAACTAGCTGGAAATCTTTGTATGCTACTAATCCATTCTTCTATCCAATCTTGATTTTTGTTATAGAGAGACCGGTTTTGTTTAATAAAATTGACTTTCCACTTAGGAAAACATTTTTCAGGTCTACTGGCGTAGCTGGGAAGAAGTTCGAATAATTCTTCATTTGTTCTACATCTAAGATGTTGGCCAAAACTACCTCTTAGCTTTCTCAAATAGTTTAACGAATATGAATAAATATTATCTCTTTGAAATGGATAAGTGGCTCCAAACTCCATACTCCAAATAGGAAACGATGGCAACTGTTCTTCGGCAGGATATCTCTCAAGAAAATCCTGCCAAGTCACAAGGCAATCAAATACCTGCTTCGGTATTTTTTTGGCCTCTTCTGGACTTTTATCGAGAAATTCTTTAATGCACAAGTCTGCGCTAGTAGTTTGGGGTGTAGGCCAGTAAAAATTCTCTAAGCTCCCTCGTCTACCAACGAGGTACATTCTTTCACGAATCTGAGGAATACCAAATTGATGAGGAGAGAGTTTATGGCTTTTTATTTGATAACCTAAGTTCTCTAGATGTGTTTTTATATATTCGTATGTGCTACCAGAGTCATGCTTTACAAAATGTGCAACATTCTCTAAAATTATGTATTCAGGTTTATGATGCTTCAGAATCTCAATGATCTCGTAGAACAGTGTTCCTCTTATTGGATCATTAAAGCCCTCTTGACTACCCGCTTTAGAAAAGGGCTGGCATGGAAATCCAGCACAGAGCAAATCGTGTTTTGGTATATCTTCAACATCAACTTTTCTAATATCACCATGAGGCAGTATACCAAAGTTTTCTTCGTAGAGACTTTGTAGTCTTGTATCAATCTCTGAAGCAAATACACAATTCCCTCCTAGCTTTGAAGCAGCTAAATGAAAACCTCCCAATCCTGAAAATAAGTCAATAAATCTCATAACTATGGAACTTTATCTCTTCTGTTTTTTGTTTCACCTTTAATTTGCCTATTCCTCAACTGAGGGAAGCAAGTCAATTTGTGCTGATGACCACTTTAGCATACGCTTCTTGGTTTCATGAAGTAGCCAATTCCTTTTATAGACGGATGCACTTAATAAGCGATACCTATCTAACAGTAGTCCATTGACATTTGTAGATGACACCAGGAAGACTTTATCAGATATTGCAAAGGGCATAGCAAATCCTCGCCTTGGTCTTGAGGCAAAGTCAATATACTTTGTCCACATGTCTATATCAGGAGTTTTGAGTTTACTTCTCCAATTTTGGCCGCTTGCACATTGAATGAGAAATAACGGTTTACCGGCTCGATCATCTGGAAACCTTCGGTATAAAAGTATATCTAACCCAGCTTCCTTCTCTGTTCCATAAGTCCATAATTCTAGATTCCCAAGCCTCTCATTTAATCGATCTGCTAGATCTTCTACAATATTAGTGAGGTTTGATGCTTGGTTGTGTGACCATCCTGTTTTTACAACTTCCCAATCTTTAAACTGGCACTTTAAAGATTCTTGTGTTAGGAGTTCAAATAATTCGCCTTGTTCATTATAATCAGGATTATAATTAGGCTCTCGCTTTTCTATTGAGTTTCGATAGAGTGGGAGTAAAGATAGCAAAAGGCAAAAACTATAGGCAGGTTCATCTTTCCATCTACATTTACTACTGATTCTATCAGAGTGTACTTTCAATGGTGACCATTTACCAATGAGTTCTTGCCTTCTTTTTAATTCCGACCATGCAGATTCAATTATTTCAAATGCAAAGTCTTGCTCTTCATATATATTCTCTTCGTGTAAGTAGTCGAAAATGTCTATCTGAGATAGCTCTATGTTGTCACCACAAAAAAGTATACTCCCCTCTATCCAATCACAAAGAATTTCAAGGTCAATATTATGAGCGTTTTTAGATATACTAATGCCTTTTGATGGTAATAATAGCATTATTAATCTTCCTGAGTTATTTCTTTCATAATTTTCGGAAACTTCTTGAGTAATTCCCAGGCGTCAGAACTGAGAGTCGCAACAGCTTTTCTTATTTTCTCTGAGTCTCTAAAGTGATGTACTCGTGCTAGGGAGAGTTGAATGTAGTCGGATGCTTGATTTAAGTCTTGAACTATTTGCAATTCATCTCCACCTGCCAATTGAAAGGCCATATCAAAATTTGGTCGCCTTCGACTTTCGAGATATTCAAGTGATTCTTCGTTTTCCAATAATAGCCCAAAGTCTTCGACCCTACGAGAATCTTTTACTAGAGGCTTTTGCTCGTCTGTGCCGAAGAGCCATAAAGCAAAATTCTTTAGGTTTTCAAGATGAGTTGTAGGAACTGGTCTAACTGCCTCTTCAGGATTTGCATGAATATTAATTTGTAGGTAATTTTGGACACCCCTAGTCCTTAAGGAAAGATACATAACACTGAATCTCTCCTCTATTTTGTCTACAGATAGTTCTTCGATCTCTTCCAGTTGTAGAAGAAGCCTATATGAAATATAGTGACGGCGTACCGTGGTTGTCTTACTTCCAATTTTCCTCATCACTTCTTCATAAGTCAGTCCATAGTCATCTACAAGAGATGATATATACTGTGCTTTCTCAGCAGGTTTCCATTCTTTGATTCCGGTAACATGCCTAAAACCAAGAAACTCTGCAATGTCTTTTCTTGAATCTACAAGTAAATATGGTATATTTACAAATAACTCATCGTCTTCTGTTAGGCCTGATGCAAAGTTTCTCCATTTCCTTAAAACGTTCTCTCCACGAATTGCTTTATATAGAAATTTAAGAGTTGCAAGGCGCCGATTGCCTTCAACCACAACCAATTTTTTTTCATCCTCTTCACCTTCATCGACTACCAGTAAAGCCTCATGTGTCCAGAAGCCTCCACTCTCAAGGTATGAATGTGCTAGTTCTTCTAGTGTCCATCCACCCATCAAGTTCAGAATTTCATCCTGAGATTTTTCGGTGTACATATTATTTCGACCCAGTCTAGGATTGAGTGGATCTAAATAGAGATCATCAAGATGTGCGAATGCTAGATTCTTGCTCACAGCCATTTTTATTCTCCACTGGAGTTCAACACGAGTGTTGTGCGTAATTTGCTTATACCATCATGATAGCGTTTGCAATAGCAAACTGTAAATATTTGTTGGGTGGGCTCGTACATACTTATAACAAACAGGTGGTTATTGCCTTGCAGGTCGGCTTGCAGGTCGGGTGGCAGAAGACCATTACTAATCTTCGTTAGAATCGAAAGGAGGATCGCGCCCCCCAACTCTCCCTCAGAACTACGCATGATACTTTCACATCACGCAGTTCCTCGACCGGTTAGCTGTTGTCATCAGTACCTCTCTTGTTGTCGGTCCTTACTGTCTTTTCGTCGTGGCAATGTCCATGGAGTCAATCTGGGATAACGTTTTGTAGATTTTACAACGTTTAGAAATACCATGAGAGATCGAGCGAAGGAACAGGAATGAACGAGAACTTTGCGCGTTTAAAGTGATAGGAGAGAGAGATACCGGAAGAGAAGGTAAAGCCGATAGGTGCGATATATTGGATGCCTATGGCGATGTGAAGAAAGGGCTCACGGAATTCAGGCAGAGGGTGAATCGCACTGCGGGCCAAAGGAACGGTCACTCCTCCACCGAGAAAGGGAGACCAGCGAAAGCGACGCAAAGGGATCACCTTGAGAAAGAAGTCAAACGATTGTTGCACAGGCGAAAAGGTAAACAATGGGTTGACAATACCAGCGATCAATACACCCGCTTCAACCCCCAGCAAGCCCTCCACGCCCCACGTAAGTCCCACACCAAAACTAAAGAAACGCTCCTTTGGCGAAACATGGGATACATGTTTTCGCCGCCTGCTTGCAGCGGAAATTTGGTTGAGTTGTATCTCGCGATAACGCTTTACAAAGCTGCTGTCTTCCAATAAGCGAGGGTCTACTTCGAGAGCACGCCTGTAGTAGTCTCGTCGTTTGTTGAAGCCTCCTTGCAGACTGCGCTCCCCCAACTTGAGATAGGTACGTGCCAGATAATAGCGAACCCCCTCATGTTCTGGAAAGCTGCGATACACGGCTGTAAAATGCTCCTCGGCACGCAGGAAGGCTCCCATCTGATAAAGAGATATTCCTTTCGCAAAGGAATATCTCTCCTTGGGTTCGGGCTGCTTCGCCCAACCCTGTGAGCCCAAGCAGAGCCACCCCAACACGACCCATATCCCACAGATGTAATACCGACTTGATGTCATAACCCTGAGTTCCAAGTACCAATGATTCCAAGTAAAAGAAGACCGAACGCAAAAGTTCGGTGAGAGTACTGCACAAATAAGGCCAGATCTTTGCGAACGATATTCGACAGGGAAGCTCCACCCATTTTTTTCCAACAAGTAAGAGCTTCAAATACAGCAACTCCTCCCAACAACACCCTGTCAAAACTACAAGATCTCAGGATCGCCCCTCCCAAAGATGGACAAGGCTCCATCGTTAGAACCCAAAAAAACAAAGGATACCAAGGGTTGAGATCGAATAGAGGGAAGAACCAAAGTGTGTTTTAAAAGAACAGACGTTGTGAAATTCACACACTTGTGGACAACCCCAGATGATTCACGAACACTCTGAGTGGACGCTCCTACCGTCGATGAACCGAGTGAACGCTTCAGTCATGAACGCTTCAGTCATGAACGCTTCAGTCATGAACGCTTCAGTCATGGATGTTCTGGGTTAAGGAAAATCGATAAATTCAGGCGGGATAGATTCACAGAGAAAGTGATTTTCATCGGGTTGAAAAAAAAGAACTCCGGCGTTTTTGGCGTCTTGTGCGCGAATTTTTAGCATCACAGGCTTGTTGGTTTGTCGGCTGGCAACAGAGAGTGCTCGCTCAAGATGGACAGAAAGATGTACATACTGACGTTCCATGGGCAATAAGCCAGACTCCCGAATATTGTCTAAAACACGACGGTTGGTGCCATGGTACAAGATGACAGGTGGCTCTGCAGGCTCATACTGGATCTGTGTGGTCTTTCGATTGTGACCGTACACTGCACGGATACGGTCTCCTTCGAGAACGAGGCGTTTTTTCCCATCAAGCTTGCCTTCCAGCACAGGCTTCAGATCGTCGAGAACATAGCGACCGTTGTACCGCTCTTCCACCAAGGCCCAGACTTTATCAAAGGAGGCAAAGCCTTGTTCATCAAGCTCAAGCCCAAACTCGGCCGCCCCATGACGCAACAAGAAAGATAAGAATTTGGAAAGTCGCTTAAGATCTTTTCGAGCCATCATTTTCAGAAAAAAACCTCTTATGTTGTGGGCGTGAAAACCCCCTCCAGAATCGACAGGACGAAATCCGGATGGGGTGGGGGTAGTTGACCCTAGCAGAGCGTTTCCATATCTACCGTATTCGTTCAAAAGAAATTCGAATCTCCCTGATACGCTGACACCGACGTCGGTAATGTTTGCTATAACGAAGAACAAGATGAGACACCTGCTGGTAGGTGCAAGAGCCGATACGATCATCTCTGCGGAAGTCTTGGTCATAGACATGGTACAAGAACCGCTCTGTGCCACTGAGAAAGATCTTAAAGGCATAGTTCCAGCGTGGTCTGAGAGAGTTCCGAACCACAGGGGTTGTGATTTTGCGCTTACCGATCCAAAGCACAACATAGGGATCTGGGTATCCTCGAAAAGCATCCCAATACCGATTGCCCGAGTTCTTTGGTGCAATATCTGCCCCATGGACAATGACCCGATAGTGTCCGGGCTGAAACTTACGAATCGCTCGTGGCTTCAAGGACACAAACATCAGCGTCAACTCATAGACTTGTTGAAAGCGTATACGCCATGTCCCACCCTTGGTCAGATACTTGAGAGGGATTTGACGAGTACGGAGTTCACCTATCTTGTCGTGCATGCGAAGATCTTTGTCCCAGACCTGTATTGAGATCGTGTCTTTGGGTTGCAACGAGATCTCCTCAGAGGTTCCCCACTCCGGGGTCATTGTATTCTTCACGGCATGAGTGAGGATCTTCTGCCCATTGCTAAAAAGTACCTTAACAAAGGGATCAGGCATTCTCGTCCCCTTCGTGTACGTGCTCTGTCCACGAGTCGCGGCGGCAAAGGCCGCTGACACAGCATGAGCCTCAAACGAACCCACACTCTCAAGCTGCTTCGCCATGCTTTTCAGCTTACGTGCGGTACGACGACTGCACAAATCCCAGCAATTTCCGCTGGTTTTGACGGGAATCAACCGAGCATTAACCACAACCACACGAAACCGCCTGGCCTCAGCCAACGCCATTGGCGAAGAGAAAAAGAAAAAAAACAAACCAAGGATTTTAAGTTTCATTGAGCACCGAGTTTCGTTGAGCACCAAATATGTCATCACGCATATTATCATGCGGAACATATCCGCAGTGTTAGAAAGAAACACTCTGTCTGGGTTCGTTCAAAGTTATGGATTTCGAGGAGAGGAGAGAAAAAGCGCAACACTTTGACGTTCAGCCATGCCAAAAGCAGCATCGGAGCCCATGTTACAACAGACGCTGTTCGGAAGCAAGACACTCCCATGTCCAACACCAGGATATCCTTAACTCGGCACAGCCCCTTGCCTTCCTCCAACCCCTTTATCAACCTGTTTTGTGCATATTCTAGCAGACAGGGCATCCCTTTTGAGACACAGCACCATCCATCTGCATGTTAGAGATGTTCCCTCTTTGCTCCCACAACCCAGTTCCCGCCACTTCCATCACCTTCTCATCAATCTTGACAGCCTACCATGCCCCTGCTATCGTACTGAAGTAGAAAAGGACTTAAAAAAATATCCCTCCTCGGAAGTAAGAAACATATGCTACCGCGTATTCGACTCAAATATATACTGTTTATAACATTCACCCTGATTGCCAGCTTGCCTGTATTAATTCTGGCGGGCTGGGTGGAAGAGTCTGCACTCAACAAGGAAATTTCTTCGGTTAAGGAAAAACACCTTTTAGTTGCACGCAATCTCACTCGCGGTCTTGAACGTTATGTTGGTGATGTGGAAAGCAGCTTCAATCTTGTCTCAAAGAATATGGTCATGGGAATAAAAATTGGTGGTATTTCTGCATACCTGGATTCCCTTTTCCTTCGATATATCCGCATCATTAATCCCGATGGTGTAATCATTAAGCAGGTCGTTGCAACAAAGACGAGAAAAGTGAATCAGGTCAACTCACAAACGCTGAAAACGTTATCACCGATAATGAAAAAAGCACGTGCAAACATAGGTAACGTGATGTTTAGCGATTTGGTGCGTACTGGCAAAGATAAAACCACTTTTTATCTGGTCAAAGCATTGACGGATGGGCACTACATAGTAGGCGCATTATCAACAAGCTACATTCTTAAGGTGCAAAAGAAAATCTCTTTTGGTCGACGCGGGCATGTTGCGATCGTTGACCGCACAGGACGTGCCATTGCTCACCCCATTCCATCGTGGGTAAAAACGATGAAAGATATGAGTTTCCTACCGCCGGTTAAGCAGATGATGCAGGGTAAAACCGGTGTTTCCAAGTTTTATACCCCAGCAATGAAAGCGGACATGGTGGCAGGATTTACGGTTGTCTCACGGACAGGATGGGGAGTCATGATACCTCAGCCTTTCGAGGAATTGCAGGAGCGTGCCAACGATGTCCGTGAGATCGCCTTAACCATTGCGCTAATCGGTGTTGCTATTTCAGCTCTTATTAGCTGGTATATCGCAAATTTGTTGTGTAACCCCATACAATCTGTCGTTGATGCAACAGAACTTGGAACTGATGAAGATGATTCTCATCCGATATCGAGTGTCATGACAACCCAACGTTTTATTCCGTATGAACTCCGCGTGTTGTTGGAATCATTTAATCATATGAGAACCAATTTAAACGCATTAACAGCGAAGCTACACTCAAAAATAGATCTTGCGAATGCAGCTGTAAAAGACCAGAATATTTTGTTAGAGCATCAATCAAAAATATTGATGGAAAACAATAAAATACTTGAACGATTAACCTGTACTGACCCATTGACTGAACTTTTCAATCGACGTCATTTTGATAATGCCCTTGGCACGGAAATTTCTTATGCCCTACGCCACCGTGAAGCGTTTGGTCTTCTGATGATTGATCTCGACTATTTTAAAGATATAAACGACACTTACGGGCATTCTGCCGGAGACAAGGTTCTGCAGCAAGTAGCAACGGTTATTGTTAAAAGTGTGCGTCAATCTGACATCGTTTGTCGTGTTGGTGGTGAGGAGTTTGCTGTCATCTTTTTAAATGTGACTGACAACGAAATGCGAATTGTTGCGGAGTCATTGAGAAGCAAAATAGAACAAACTGAAATTATGTTCCAGGGCAAAAAGCTTGCAGTGACGGCCAGTATTGGTGTTTCTATCTTCAGGGGGAGTTCCGAAGAAAGTTACTCGCAGGATCAATTATACAAAGATGCCGATACAGCCATGTATTACAGCAAAAATCACGGCAGAAACCGGGTTACCCATTATGACGATATTGCGAAGACCGTTTAACATCCGGCTCGATCGATTCCATTAAGCAGAAAGTTCGCCAAAGAAGAATTCAACTGCGACAAGCCGTGATACCGCATCAGGGAAGTTGCCTACGATTCGTACAATGTCGCGAAGCCCACAATAGGCTATCTCGTGGCCTCAGCCCTACTGAAGTCAAAAGGGACTGAAAATTCCTATCCCTTAACGCTTTACCACGATAACCGGGATGAGGTTTGCTATACACTGAAGTCAAAAGAGACGAAACATTCCTATCTCTTATCCTCCGGTGCGCCAGGCTCCTATCCCTTATCCTCCGATGCGCCAGACTCCTATTCCTTATCCTCCGATGCGCCAGGCTCCTAAAGTTTGCCAGGGAGTGGGGGCTTCTTGTGCACCTTCCCCTCCAACGACACCAGACACCTGTGCAGGCATCAACTGATCGAGAACAGCCGCAATGGCCACAAGCTCCTCTCCAGCTTCAGCAGGTTTCCAGTCCGACATATGTTCTTGGATAAAGTGAGTAGAGATCGCACCACGACGAAAAGACTCATGCTCCAACACATCCATCAAAAAGGGAATCGGTGTTTTCACCCCCAGCACAACAAACTGACGCAGAGCCGCCAACATTCTCAAGCGAGCTGTTTCTCGGTCGGGTCCATAAGTAACAAGCTTGGCCAAAATGGGGTCGTAATCAAGAGGAACTGTGCAACCTTGGTACACACCACTGTCGCACCGAATACCGGGTCCCGTAGGAAGCTCCAGCACCGAGATCTCTCCAGGAGAGGGGAAAAAGTTCTGTGCAGGATCTTCGGCATAGATTCGACATTCAAGTGAGTGACCTTGCATATGCAGATCGTCCTGTACAAAGGGCAAAGATTCGCCCGCCGCCACACGCAACTGCAACTGCACCAGATCCAAACTTGTGACCATCTCTGTGATCGGATGCTCCACCTGCAACCGTGTGTTCACTTCCAGAAAGTAGTAGTTGTTTCCGGATGGATCGAACAAGAACTCAACGGTTCCTGCATTGACATACCCTGCTGCCTTTGCCGCTGCAACCGCTGTATTTCCCATCTCCTTGCGAAGCTCATCCGAAAGAATAGGAGAGGGAGTCTCTTCCATGATTTTTTGGTAACGACGTTGAATCGAACACTCCCGCTCAAACAGATGCAAGACATTTCCATGGGTATCCGCCAGGATCTGAATTTCGATATGTCGAGGGTTTTCGATATAACGCTCCAGATAGATGCGAGCATCTCCAAAAGAGGACTGCGCCTCACTTGCAGCCAGCTTGCAAGCAGCATCAAACTCCTCTGCTTCACGCACCAATCGCATCCCTTTACCACCACCACCTGCTGCAGCCTTGACCAACAACGGATAGCCCACCTGCTCCGCCTGAGTCTTCCAAAACGATGGATCATCCCCCTCCAACACAGCTCCTGGTGTGAGAGGGATGTTGTTTTTCTCCATTAAGGTACGAGCCAACAACTTATCACCCAACTGTCGAATCACTTGTGGTGATGGACCGATCCAGGTCAGCCCAGCGTCGATACAAGCCTGAGCAAAGGAGGCATTCTCCGATAAAAATCCATACCCAGGATGAATCGCCTCAGCCCCCGTATCTTTTGCCGCCTGTAACAATTTCTCCACATTGAGATAACTCTCATGCGGTGCTGAGGCCCCAAGATAAACAGCCTCATCTGCCTCCAAACGATGCAACGCATGAACATCTGCGTCAGAGTACACAGCCACTGTGGCAATCCCCATCGCACGACAGGTACGCATCACACGAACAGCAATCTCGCCGCGATTGGCAATCAAAACTTTATGAAACATATAGGGTCCTTCTTGGCGTTTTGGTTATCAACAGAGATTCGAAGAAAAGTGCTCTAAGCTGTCTACAAATACGTGTCGCAGTATAGTCTGAAATCTCTGTGTATGTCGAGACTCCCTACGCTTCTTTCCACCCTTATCCACCTCTACTCCACGATGACCGCCACATCGTCAAACCATCCCAAAGCCGCCTTTTTTCTGCACGATATTTGTTGTAGAGTGCAACAAATATCGTGCAGAAAAAAGGAGCCGTCATTGTTTAAGATAACTTTTTTGGGTGGAGCTGATGAAATTGGAGCATCTTGCTCTTTGCTAGAAATAGGAGGGCATCGTTTACTCATTGATTGTGGCATGCGAATGAATGCCCGAAGAGGAGAGGTCCTTCCCTCTCTTACGGCAGTACAAGAAGCGGGGGGTATTGATGCCATCATACTTACACACGCACATACAGACCACTCCGGCGCGCTACCAGTCATCCATCAAGCATACCCTCATATTCCTGTCTACATGACAGCTGCAACCCTCACGCTCACAACCATATTGTTGATGGACTCACTCAAGATCATGCAAATGGAGTTTGAAAGAGAAGGTGAGATACCCCTTTACCCTCTTCCGGCGGTTGAGCTGCTGTTGAGTGCCAGCCGTGTTGCAGCAACTTGCACACCGTTTGTTATCTTTGGTGGAGACATTCGTCTCACATTTACACCGGCTGGACACATAGTGGGCGCAGCGACTGTTCTCATAGAATCCGATGACGGCGTCGTTTTGATGGGAGGTGATGTATCAGTGACAGACCAACTCACTATCCCAGGAATGATGCAGCCCCCTGTCAGCCAGCCTGACCTTGTGGTCATGGAGTCAACCTATGGAGGACGGCAGCATGCCAATCGAGCACTCGAAGAACAAAGATTGGTGGCACATGCGAAAGAAGTCTTGGAACGAGGCGGGGGAATCCTATTTCCTGCCTTTGCTGTGGGTCGTTCTCAAGAAGTCATTCTGATTTTGTCGAGAGCAATGGAGCGTGGTGAGCTTCCCAAAGCTCCCATCTTTGTCGATGGAATGGTTCGAACCGTTTGCAGTGCTTATCGCTCCTATCCCGATCTTCTGACCCCTTGGCTACGCAAGCGAATCGAAAAAAAAGGAGACCCTTTTTACCCTATGGATGGCACCGTTGAACCGGTATTCAAACCAAACTTACGAGAAAAATATGCAAACACACGACCCGCTGTATTTGTTGCAAGCTCAGGTATGTTGACAGGGGGAGCTTCTCCCTATTACGCGACAAAACTTGCACCCAATTCCAAAAATTGCATAGCGATCACAGGTTACCAAGACGAAGAGTCTCCTGGTCGTCGTGTCCAAGAGGTAGCTCGTGCTGGTGGAGGTAGTTTGCGGCTTTACGAGCAAGAGGTTGAACTCAAGTGCGAAGTCGGAACCTATGGCCTCAGTGCTCATGCTGATACTGAGCAGCTTGTCACGGTTTTGGAAGCCATCGAACCTCATCAAATTGCCCTGGTACACGGTGCTCACAGTGCGAGAAGAGCTTTGGAAACAGCCCTTCATCGTGCGAGTTTACGCTCGGTCTATCGCCCCACTCTCGGTGACTGCCTTGAAATACAATCTCATCGGCGACGACACACTCGACCCATCGTACCACCAGAAAAGATTCGAAGCATTGATGAGTTCGACAACTTTACTTACCAAACATTGTTTGCCATCGCACAAAAACTTCTAGATCGAGACGGTAGAGGACGTAGCTATACCATCCCAGAACTCCTCTTTGCTTGGGGAGTTTACGGTGAACTTGACCCCGACAAAATCGAGGCTATCGCAACTTTACTTTCCACGCCAGAGAGTCCTTTTAAACAGGATAAAAAACGATCTTTTTTGTACCGATTACGCACCGACTCAGAAGGTCGGTTGCTTTCGGCAAAAAAGAAAGAAGCGCAAAAGGAGGTTCGAAAAACAAACCAAGAGGCTCTGTTAAAACGCTTGGAAGAGCTATTTCCCCCTGAAACAGGAATGTATCGTCGAAAGGTTCGAATCTCTGGTCCGGAGATCCTCTTGTATTTCAATTTCCCCCAGATTCAAGCCCAAACCCCCAGGGTAAAAGCGGCGATAGAACAGTTCACACAAGAGACAAGCTGGGGCATTAAGATCCATCCACAGGTAAACCAAGTCGAGCTTATCTCTCTTCTCAAAAAACAACTCCCGCCCACATGGACGCTCAAAAAAAATCCGGCCATTCACCTTGAGCAGAACTCTGTTTCGATTCGGCTTGCGCCGGGCCACTCTCCCATTCAATCTCATCAAGACTTCCGAGATCAATTCGCAATACAAACAGGCTTCCAACTCGATATTGTACCTTCCGAATTGACTCCCGCTTCTTTACCTCATACAACCCGCGCACAGGCCGATACCTCATTGGCCACTCCTTTCCACAAGCCTCCTCTTGAGATCAATCAAGCTTATCTTTTGATTCGAAATGCCTTCCAAGAACATCCCGATGCCTTGCGTAAGTGTGGACAAAAGAATAACTCAAGCGGACCCTACATCGAACTTGCCTTCATCAGCCCACAGCTTGGACAACGCTACCAAGAACAAATCGATAGGCTTCAAGAGCAAACAGGCTGGCGTCTGTGTATAAAGCCAACCGCAGATCAGCATTATATTAAAACATGGGTAGCAGGTATCATCCCCGAATCATGGGGAGTACAAAAAATGCCCAGCTTTCATGAAAGTGGTGGATATCTTACAATCAAAGCAACCAAACCTCCAACCCAAGAAGTATTCCAACAAGTTTGTCAAGAGGTAGAGAGTCAAACAGGATTTCAACTCAAAATTTCGAAGAAACAAACCTAGCGCACCCGATACCGAGGTTTGCAAACCGTAGCAGAAAGCTCGTGAACCAGGAAGGTTAGGCAGAGGTTCTCTGCGAGTTCAGTTCCCCTTACATCCGAAACACACAAAATCCATCGGATTCAGGGATGGGTTGGTACAGAGTGGCAGCGAGAGCGAGGCCCAGCACATCACGGGTTTGTGCGGGGTCGATGATACCATCATCCCACAAACGCGCTGTGGCGTATAAAGCGTGGCTTTCTTCTTCTGAGTTTTCGATAATGGCTTGTTTGAGAACATCGGACTGTTCGGGAGGAAGGGGTTCTTCTCCCAGTCGAACAAGTTGGTCATTTTTCACAGAGACCATCACATCGGCAGCTTGTTCCCCTCCCATCACAGAGACCTGTGCATGAGGCCACATCCACATAAACCGAGGACTATAAGCACGCCCGCACATGGCATAGTTACCTGCACCAAACGATCCCCCTACAACGACCGTAAGTTTCGGCACGCGGGCCAGTGACACAGCGGCCACCATCTTGTGACCGTCTTTTGTAATCCCAGCCTCTTCGTATTGTTTGCCGATGATAAATCCATTGATATTTTGTAAAAAGATCAATGGAATATGGTCACGGTCGCAGAGCTGGATAAACTGTGTGGCTTTCTTGGCACTCTCAGAAAACAAGATACCATTGTTTCCAAGAATACCAACCTGAATACCATGAAGGTAGGCAAATCCACAGACCAAGGTGGAGCCGTACTGTGACTTAAACTCCAAAAACTCACTACCATCGACGATACGTGCGATCACTTCACGAACATCATAAGGTTGACTCAGACGTTGAGGTACAATGCCATAGATCTCTTTGGGGTCGTACAGAGGTGGACGAGAAGGTTGTCGATCCACTGGGATTTGAGGTGTTTTGGGTAACCTCTTCACAATTTGTCGAACGATACGAATCGCATCCTCATCGTCTTCAGCCAGAAAGTCTGACACTCCCGATTGACGGCAGTGAACATCAACACCACCCAGTTCCTCCGCAGAGACCTCTTCTCCTGTGGCCGCTTTGACCAAAGGAGGACCCCCCAGAAAGATCGCACCTGTTTTACGCACCTGAACAACATAATCTGACATCGCAGGAACATAGGCACCACCGGCTGTACACAGCCCCATAACAGCAGTGATTTGAGGGATGCCCATCTTCGACATCCAGGCTTGGTTGTAAAACACTCTGCCCCCATGTTGGGCGTCGGGAAAGATCTCTGATTGCAACGGTAAATACGCACCACCTGAGTCGATCAGGTTGATACAGGGCAGGCGATTCTCCATCGCGATTTGTTGCAAACGCAGGCTCTTCTTCACACCCATCGGATAAACCGTACCACCCTTAATCATCGCATCGTTAGCGTGAATCATAACTTCGCGACCTTCGACCACACCAACTCCACCCACAATACCTGCGCCGTGAATACGTTTGTCATACATCTTCCAGGCTGCCAGTGGCGACAACTCCAAAAAAGGAGCACCTGGATCAAGCAACATCTCCAGACGCTTGCGCACCGGCAGCTTCCCCTGCTCCGTGTGACGTTGAACTGCTTTCTCCGAACGGTCCTCACGAGCTTTACGCAGTTCCTCACGCAACACCTCAACCCGCTCCTCCATCGCCCTGTAGTTCGCACGATAGGTCTCACTGTTTGTATCGACACGCGTCTCGAGTATGTCCATTCTAAGCCTCGTTTTACATTCTGTGTTCTATGTTCGAGTCATTCCGGGTCACAGGGTCCTTTGCAGAACTGTTGAATCATACCATCGGGTTTTAAGAAGGCTTCCATTTGCTTCATGCTAGCTTCTACTCGTCGTACAGCCTCGTGAGTTCTGTTGTTTTTGGGTGGTAGGTTGACGTCAGCAGGATAGGGATCGGGCCGGGGACCATATTGAATATAAGCGGAACCCTTGAAGGGTCCTTTTTCTTCTTTAACGCCAAAGACAGGCTCAAACAAAGGTCCCACACCGACCAGGCCCATGGTTCGCACCCAAGTACGAGTGGCGATGTTGGGAACCTGTGCATCACCAATGCCCTCTTGAATAAGGAGTTTCTTTGGAGGGACACCAAAGCGAGTAACATCCGACAAATAAGCAGCCCAAGTGATGGGATCTACGATATCAAAATGGGTTTGAATCAGAGCCATCAGGAGCTGTCGTTCGATGGGGTTGGTGTAAAAGGTTTTCAGAATGGTAGTCAACGAGAAGAAGTTAGAGCTGCGTGAGATCATCATATTCCAGTTGCCACCGCCCACATTGAGAACACCCCGAGTAATGTCGGGTGTCAGCGACATTAAAGCACTTCCCTGAATCGCACCATTGGAGATACCGAGATAGTAAATCTCTTTGCTGTTGAGGGGGTTGCGACCACCAACTTCCAACGCCTTCTCTTTCTGCAACCGACGAATCGCCATACGAATCATGGCGACTGCATTGATGTGGGCTTGCTGCAATCGATCGGTCAGATGAGGCATATTGTTGAAGTCAGTGACCACATTGACAGCAATATGCCCTTGGTCTGGCTCAGACAACCCGATCCAGTTGTTGCCAATCTGAATCATACACAGCCGATCAATGAGCTGACGTTGGTAACCACTGTCCATTTCACCGTTGGCTGAGCCAAACAAACCGTGGCCAAAGACCAAGACAGGGACGGGAGTTTTGCGATCTTTAACACAACGTGGGATATGAACTTGAAAGCGATAGTCAACCAAACCGCGAATTTTGGGCTTGCCATCTTTGTCTCGCAAAAGAACCCCGCCTGGGACATCTTTGTCCAGAAAAGTAGGAACCTTCATGGTACCTCGAATCAGCCGCATCAGATGCTTCTTCTGACCCACGGTAAAGTTCTGAACGGTTGTAATTTTATAGGTGGGACCGTCATCTCCAACGTGCTTAAACATCTTGTCGCGCATGTTGACCATCTCTTGCAACATCGCCTCATCACTGGCCGTTCGAAAGTCCCAAGAGAGCAAGACATCTTCAGACTTTAAGCCAGCCGCTTTGATCTCT
>JALTMC010000233.1:1800-6286 GCA_027005175.1 Myxococcales bacterium | reverse complement strand
TCTATAACCTGGGACCAACGTGTGCAAGGGCTTGCCGATCGTACATTGCTCGAACGTTTCCTTCGACAATCAGGTTATGCTCCGCCGATAAAAACTTTTGTTTTGGCGACCCGCATCCTTCCAGGGGTGGGGCAACCGGCGTTTGTCTATTTCAGCTATCGGACCTCGGGGTTTGTCCACTCACGACGCCAGTTTTGGCCCGCTTCTATGGTCAAGATTTGGGCAGCCATCCATGCTTTAATCACGCTTCACAAATACAAACTTAATAGCTTGACTCATATCGAATTCACCGACAACTACGGAGAGTTCAAAGGCCCTGTCATTAAACTTCTGCGACGGCTCAACAACACCAGCTACGATCGTTTGATGCGCATAGCCGGTCGCGACAATGTGAATAAAGAAAAGTTTCGTTTGCGCTTTGGTTTGCGTCACACCATCCTCAAGATTGCCTATGGCAAAGGCTCAAAGCTACACGTGTCTCCCAAGATCGAGTTTCGACGACAGTGGAGACGTTGGCGAAAGTTCCGCCGTGAGTTACATGGTTGGAGGCGTCGCCGTTTTCGTCGCTACGGCACGATCCGAGAGCGACGCCAGTGGCAACGTGTCAGGGGTTGTCGTGGGAACTGTACGACCCTGTTTGAGATGCAAGACATCCTGCGCCGCGTGATGCTCCACGAGGAGCTTCCTGCCGTGGAGCGTTTTCCGCTTCCAGTGGAAGAGATGAGGCGTCTCCAGCGAGCCATTTATAGGCGTCGGCATAAGATCTGGCTCTCCACAGGCAAAGTCCTGGGATGGAAAACCCGTGCCTATGGAAAATCGGGGAGTAGTACAGGCAGTTCCCAGTTGGATAATGTATTCTTACGCTCTCCCAAAGGGCGCTTCCTGGTGACTCTTGGAACCCCTTGGTATCGAGAAGATCCTGACGCAGCCCCCAGTATGATCGAGATCGAAGAACTCGGTCGTCATACACTCAACGCGCTGCTCAAGTTGCCTCGCCATACACCGCCGATTCAGCCGGATGCAGGACGACCCATAACAGCAAGTATTCGTTCTATCCCCTGTCATTCTTTACACTACCAGATAACGATCCAGGGCAAAGCGATGAGCCAACTCAAAGCTTGGGTTGGCCCCCGTCCCATTTCACTACAACACAAAGGCAAGGTCTTTGTTGGAACGTTCGACTTCCAAAAACCAGGACACCATGTGATCGCCTTGCAAGGGTGGAGTAAAAAACGCCCTGTTGCGTACAAAGCATTTGGGGTAAATGTACCCACCGTGTTATCTCCACCTCGATGCCAAAGCACCTCCCCCCGTATGCATGCTCAACGACCAAAAACTCACTCCAACTAGCCTACCATTGTAACAAACGTCGATGATGAAATCATTTGATGTCGATGATGGAACCCTGGTTGCGAACTCCCTGGCCAGCACCAAGAGAGCCAATGCGGGCTGGCGAGAAGTTCCTGCTTTAAAAGTCACCGCCCCTTTGACTCCAGAGGCTTCTTTCTCTACGATGCCCGAAACTCTTCTTTCGCTCGGAATCCGTACGCGAGTCCGGCCAGAACTCACGTGCAAGCTCAGTCTGAACTCGAAACTCGGAACAAAAAAAACGATGGACAAAAAAGCCAAAGTATTTCTTAATACGTTATTGACAACACCATCTCCTTCGGGAAGCGAATGGACAATCCAGCGCAAATGGCTTGACTATGTAAAGGGCTTTGCAGACGATGTACAGACGGACATCATGGGCAACGCGATCGGTGTGATTCATCCAGATGCAGCGTTTAAGGTGGTGCTGGCAGGCCACTGTGATGAGATTGGATTTATGGTCACAGGGATCAGCGACCAGGGGTATCTATCGGTCTGCAAAGTCGGGGGGATCAGTCCAAAGATCGCGCCGGGGATGAGGATGAATGTGTTGGGCACTCATGGACATATCACAGGTGTCGTGGGAGCGCAGGCAGAACACCATGGAGGATTAAAGGAGAAGATCGAGGTTGAACAGCTTTACATCGATTGTGGAGCCCAGAGCAAAGAGGAGATGGAGAAGTACGTTCAGATCGGAGACTTTGCCGTGTACCACCGCGAAGTCTCGTATCTACTCAACAACCGCTTTAGCGGACGTGGTCTGGACAATCGCACGGGAGCCTTTATCGTCGCAGAGGTGCTTCGTCGGCTGGCCAAGAAACCGCCCTCCGCTGATGTGGGTGTCTATGCGGTGAGTACAGTCAGTGAAGAGATTGGCTGTCACGGTGCTTACTTTGCGGGTGCAGGAATTCAACCCAATATGGCAATTATTTGCGATGTTACCTTTGCCACAGACCATCCAGGAGTAGACACACAAAAGCACGGTCAGTACAATCTGGACGGAGGCCCTGTGCTGGCCAGAGGCTCTGTGATCAACCCCAAGATCAATGCGATGCTGGAAGGGGCAGCAAGCTCCTTAAAGATCTCACTACAGTATGAGCTGCTGCCAGGTAGTACAGGTACCGACGGAGACCGCCTGCGATTCACAGGTTCAGGTGTCCCTATTGCGTTGGTCTCACTGCCCATACGCTATATGCATGCACCTGTAGAGACCGCAAGTATGGATGATCTGGAAGCCGAGATCCGTTTAATCTGCAAGATGCTACGAAGCCTCCAGGGTGACGAAGACCTCCGCCCGATCCTACCGTAACTTGAACCAAGGAGTAGGTTTGTTATACCAGGGTATTGAAAAAAGATTCTGGGACCTCGCCGCCGGGCTCTGGCATACAAGCCTGGATGCTAAGCACAACCTGCATGTTGACACCGCATCCCCTCATATTGAAAACCCAAGAACATCAGCCAAGTCAAAAAAGCGTGTGAAAGGCTTTCAAACGGGTGATCGGGTCCAGACCGCAGTGAAGACAGGAAAAAATTCTGATGATGGTAGAGTTGGAACAGGCAGTTCGTTTGCTGCTCGAAGAGCGTGTTGTGGCCTTACCCACAGAGACAGTTTATGGTCTGGGGGGGCTGGCCACAAGCAAAGCAGCCATCGCAAAGATCTATGCGGCGAAAGGACGCCCACAAGACAATCCACTGATCTGTCATTTTCTCAATGCTGCACACATCCAGCCGTATGTTTCGATAGTTCCAGGCTACTGGTCTAGCCTAGTCCACGCCTTCTCCCCTGGGCCTGTGAGTTATCGCTTGCCCCTACCTGAAGGCTCACCGCTACAACCGGCTGTGGCGAGCCAATCGACCGTCGCTTGTCGAATTCCCGATCAGCCGCTCTGTTTGGAAGTCATTCGACAAGTTGGGGTTCCTATCGCTGCCCCCTCTGCCAATACGTCTGGAAAGGTCAGCCCCACCTCCGCCCCAATGGTGGAACAGGATCTGGGTTCCGAAATCGCCGGAGTTCTTGACGGTGGCCCTTGTATCTACGGCCTGGAATCTACGATCCTCGACTGTTGCCAGGAGGACAACATCACGATATTGAGGCCCGGTGCCATCGGTCCAGATGAGATAACAGAGGTTCTGGCACAACAAGGCTTTCGGAAGATCACCGTCAACTATGCCAAGAACTCCCAACGCAGTGTCGTGCCAGGAAACAAATACAGACACTATGCACCTGACACACAGCTATGCGCAGTGAAAGATCTGACAGAGATCCCAAAAGGTCTTCATGCTGTGGTGTTGATGTCGCAGGAGCAGGCAACCGCTCGCTCCTGGCCGACCTCTCTACAACCCGTAATCTTGGGGTCCCGTCACGACCTGCCCCATGTGGCTCAACACCTCTACCGTCACATCAAGTCCGTTGATGAGCACGACAACACAACAGCTTACTATCTCATCGAAGACTGGGGAAATTCGAGCCTTGGACGTGCCATTGGGAATCGCCTGCGACGAGCATCACAAGAAAAGAGAAGGGAATAGAACTCTCACTTTCTTGTTTTTTTAGTGCGGTCGCTTGAGAAGAACTCCATCTTGGAGTATGCTCGCGCCGCAAAACGATGCCCTTGTTTGTACAGCCCCCACGAGCAGAAAACCGAAAAAAGTCTGTCTGTGAGCGGTTGTCTACACCCACTTTTCCCACTTTTCAAAAGGAGAATTCATATGCGTATGGCCTTTCTATCCGCCCTTCTGCTTGTGGTAACCCCCGTGACGACTCACGCCGATACAACCAATACTAAAAAAGCTGCTGCAAAAAAGGCCGCTGCTGCCAAAAAAGCGGCGGCTGCCGAAAAGGCGGCGGCGGCCAAGAGAGCGGCGGCGGCCAAGAGAGCCGCAGCTCAGCATACAGCAAAGCGCAACATGCAAAAAAAGACCAAAAGAGATGACGTCGCTCTAAAGGCTGCAATCAAAAAGGCCGCAGCTGCCAAAAAGGCGGCGGCGACAGCAAAAAATGATGCTGTCATTGCCGAGGGGAAACGAGCGGTTGCAGCCGAAAAGGCGGCGACTGCCGCGAGGAACGCTGCTCTGAAGGCCGCCGCCAAAAAAGGCATATCAGCGGCTGCCAAGGCAC
>JALTMC010000233.1:0-1790 GCA_027005175.1 Myxococcales bacterium | reverse complement strand
GGGTACTTTTTATGTCAAGCTATTTCCCAAGAAAGCTCCAAAAACAGTGGCGAACTTCCTGAACTATGTCAATTCTGGTTTTTATAACGGAACCATCTTCCATCGTGTCATCTCTAACTTTATGGTACAAGGTGGTGGATTGACCCCAAATATGGCGAAGAAAAAGACCAACAAGCCCATCCAAAACGAAGCAGACAATGGTCTTGGAAATGAGTATGGAACACTGGCCATGGCTCGCACAGGCTATCCCCACAGTGCCACAGCACAATTCTTCATCAATGTGAAGAACAACCCCTTTCTGAACCACCGCAGCAAGAGCGGCCGAGGCTGGGGTTACTGTGTGTTTGGCAAAGTAGTCAAAGGCATGGACACCATCAAAGCTATCCGCTATGTCAAAACAACCTCCCGACGAGGACGTCGCAATGTTCCCGTCACACCCGTTGTCATAAAAAAAGCTTATGTGACGAAATAAGATCTCCCAACCTCACGCCCTTCTCCCTCCCCCCCTCGAACAACATCACTTCAAACCGTTTACCCTTCAGGACAAACCCAATGGTTGAGCCGACTTCCATCGGGGTTTCAGCCCCAACTCCAAGGATTCAGCCCCAACTCCAGGGTTTCAGCCCCAACTCCAGGGTTTCAGCCCCAACTCCAGGGTTTCAGCCCCAACTCCAGGGTTTCAGCCCCAACTCCAGATCTTCTCTACCTCCGTTTCAAGGTTTCAGCCCCAGCTCCAGATCTTCTCTGTCTTCGTTTCAAGGTTTCTTTGCCTCTATTCGAGTAGTGTAGAGCAAAGAGTGGAGCCTCATGTTAAAAGGCCTTTGACCTTTCCTGAGCTGACGCCTGTATTGAGTTGTACGGATTGTCCGGCTTCATAGCCACTTTCGTTGTGGAGGTAGGAGTTACTACTATCACTGGACCAGCCCAAACCACGTTTTTCATGTTCGATATTGGCGAAGTCTTCAGCCTCTTTCAGATCGTTGGACGTCAGGTGAAATGCGTGTGCTTCCGCAGCATCCGGATGAGCCAGTGCGCTCTCTTGTTCGTGAGCGCGGATCGCATCCATCTTGTCACTGATGCCTTCCACCGCTGAGGTGGAGAAGGAGATCTTTTCACTGCGTGTCTTTCCTCCGGTAAGACGCCCTTGGTATCGTGCTTTCCAGACCTGAATGTGACGCGCACATCGTCGCTCAATATGTTCCACACAGACGTGGTATAGATATTCGGCCGCGATAATATCACGGTATTTCCCAAAGAAGTGCATCCATCCTTTGTCGGGTCGAGCCAAGGAGAAGACATTACAAAACTCCGCCACAAGATAAGCAAGATTGCGTTTCCAACGCACACCTTTTCCGATATTCAGCCAACGATCGACCATCTGCTCATCGATCGCAGCATCCAGACGAATCCGGTAATCACCCAGCTCAAACAGAGTCACCTGTGTATTGGCAATGGCCGTTGCTGTGATGGCCTCGGCTGTTCCAGGCTGGTCTGCTGCCAAGGCACGCATCTTTTGGATCCGGCTCACCACACTCGCCGTAAGCTGCTCGTCAAAATCTCTCGCCACAGGAGGAGCCGCCTTTTTTAAAGCAGCCCGGATGCCTGTTGCAATCCACATATCCAGGATAGGATAAGACTCGTGAAGTCGCTGACGAGGTGCTGTGAAAAAACGGGCTCCATAGACATCGGAGGCCACCTTCACCAGGGCCTCCTTAAACGCCTCCCCATGGCCAGAGGCGTTGGAGGTCAGGTGTGCAAACTCATGGACCAGGGTCGCCGCCGTTTCGGCA
>JALTMC010000232.1 GCA_027005175.1 Myxococcales bacterium | reverse complement strand
AGGTCTCCTTGACACCTTAAGCAGTCTTTCCTATCCTTGACGGGGAAGTTGCTTTTTCTCTTGTTGATGGATGTGATATGCCTTCTTCACTCTTAATGGGGTGTAATCCCAAAAAAGGGGTCAACCAACTTCCCGTATCTACGAGAGGTTTGCAATACGACGCACTGCTTCATACCAAAAACTCAAAGAAGACAAGGGAAAAAAAGGTCAAGAAGCATTCGCCTTCAACACAAACTGCTGAGCCTAAGTTGCCGCCTCAACTGACGAATCAATTCAGCCGCTATATCCGTTCTCTTCACGACGAGAGGGGATTCATTCTCAGATGGACTACTCAATGGGTTGAAACTGAAGCACATTGTTCAACATGGCGAAGGTTTGGCTCCAAGCCTGATCGGTGAGGCTGGAGCTCTCTTTCCGTTGTTGGTAGATGGGCAGTAGCTCTTTGCGCAAGCGGTAGAATAGGTTTTGAATACGGTATAAATCGACTGGGAATGGTAGATTGCGAACCCATCGAGTTGTGTTTGCAAAGGTTTGCAGTGTTTGTTGGTGGTGTGGATCTGTGGCCCAATGAGTCGCCATCTCCAAGACACGATCTTGTAAGCCCAAAGCAAGTTGTTCATTGTCGAGAGAGATGTTTAATAAGTGAGCTTCCTGGAAGAGCATTTTTAAATGCTTGCGGTTGAAGTTATTGGCTTCCAGAGCACTTTGGATCTCATTTTTCAACACCCAGGTGACTGTGCGTAATAAGTCCGGTGGTAGGTCGAGTTCCAAGCTGCTCAGGTAATGAATGAGTGGCGTGTTGCGTTGGTACAGTTGTTGAGAGAAGGACTCGATATCCTCCATCGTGGTGTCGAGGATCTTTGCGATCACCTCTCGTTGTTGGTCACGAAACAAAGAGGGCAAGTCAAAAGAGGGACTGTCAAAATCACGATCAAACAAACGATAGAGGGCCGTGATGTCGGCACGTAGGAATGTTTCTTTGAGGTCTGAAATGACCTGCTCTGTATCTTCGGGAGGTAGTAACTTACCAACACCACCAACCACATTGTATTGACCAAATTGTAACACTGCCACACGGAAATCAGAGGTCTTTCGCGTGATCGTTGATTGTACGCTGACTTCAGCGAACAACAGTCGATCACTGCCAAGCTCCCATCGTTCGTAGCGAAGGGTCTCATACGAGTAGACGGGCAGTTGAGGGGAGGTCTTTCTGTGGGAGGGGGCGTTGGCGAGAAGGCTGACAGGTATGTTGTGGTCTCCAGAAATACTGTGGTGTGGGGAGTGTATCTCCGCTTCCGAAAACAAGGACAGTACAGCATAGTGCTTGGCAGCTTTGCGTAGCGTGACACGGTTGGGTTGGACCCATGTTTCATAGATCGTGCGGCCATTCTTATGTATGGGGAGGTTACTTGGAGCGAGTTCCAAAAGCTGGAGGAACTCTTCCTCCCAGCTCTGTCCAGACAGAACCTCTGCCAATTGCAAGGCTCGTGCTGCATACTGAATAACCTGTACGGTTTCAATGCCAGAGATCTCGTCAAAAAACCAAGCGCAACTTGTGTACATCAATTGTTGATGGCGTTGCATCTCAAGAAGCTGAAGGACCTTTACTTCCTCAGCCTCCGACAACTTCTGTTTGGCATGACGTTTCAGAAAGGCATCCACGTTGTTTGGGGATCGATCGAGAATCACGGAGATATAGTCATTTCGGGCTGCCCAGGGATCTTGGAGCAGGGTCTTGCCTTTCTTTTCAAACATGATGTTGGCTTTGTCGCGGAGCCAGTCGAGTGCTGCACGGAGCGGTTTGCGCCACTGCTGACGCCATCCAGGGTGACCACCACTGTTGCATCCGCAGTCCTCACTCCATCGTCCTATTCCATGAACACAGCTCCATGAGCTACCTTCTGTGATCTCCACCTCCCAGGCTGGGGGGAACTTCTCCAGGTATTCGCCGTAATTGGTGAGGGTCGCGTGCTTTTGGGAGTGGATATAATCCAAGGCATAGGCCAGGGCCATATCTCCATGAGGGTGGTGATGTCCGTAGGTCTCACCATCTGTTGCGATGTGTGCGAGCTGTGGAGCCGATGAATGAGGAGAGTAGATATCCATCATTCGCTCGGCCAGCCGCTCTCCACGACTTAATAGTTTTTCAAAAGCAACGGCCTGGGAGATTGGACCGTGATAGTAGAATAAGTCGATGGTTTTGCCCGACGGAAGGTTGACACGGTAGGGACGGGTGGTGTCGATCTCATTGGCAGTGACAGCGCTCCATTCTCCCCCATGCAAGGGGCGGATGCGCTGCGCCTGATGTGGAGCAAGGATGGTATATCGAATGCCATGCTCTGCAAGAACTTCCAACGACTCCGTATCTACCGCTGTTTCAGCGAGCCACATCCCTTCAGGCATACGTCCAAACCGATGCTCAAAATCACGCAGCCCCCAACGTACCTGGGTTTCCTTGTCGCGGCGGTTGGCGAGAGGCATAATGATGTGATTGTAGACTTGAGCTATCGCAGAACCATGTCCACCAAATCGCCCCATGCTTACCTTGTCTGCTTCCAAGATAGCATCGTATACCTCAGGCTGTTTCTGCTCCATCCATTGAAGCAGTGTGGGTCCCATGTTGAAGCTGATCCAACTGTAGTTGTTGACGATCTTTGCTATTTTTCCATTGCTGTTGATGATTCGAGAGACAGCGTTCGGACCATAGCATTCTGCTGTGATTCTTTCATTCCAATCGTGATAAGGGTGGGCCGATCTTTGTCGCTCCACCACTTCCAACCATGGATTCTCCCTGGGAGGCTGGTAAAAATGACCGTGAAAACAAAGGTATCGATTCATAGACATCTCGCTAGCCGGAAACCCCTGACTTGAGCCGGAGGTGGTTGACGATGATTACTGCTTTGAACTGAGATAGACAACACCAAAAAAAGGTGGTTGACGATGATTACTGCTTTGAACTGAGATAGACAACACCAAAAGGTGGCAGTGTTAATTCAATCGATTGAGGCCATTGGTGGGAGGGAATGGGCTCCGCTTCGACACCTCCCAGGTTTCCTTCACCGCTTCCACCATAGATCTGGGCATCGCTGTTGGCTAGCTCATTCCATCGGTCTGCCTGGGGGACTCCCACACGATACCCATAACGAGGTACTGGTGTAAAGTTGCAACAGATTAAAAGCGGTGGGTCATCATTGTCTGTGGAGTGACGCAACCAACAATAGACACTGTTGTCTGCGTCGTCTGCTTCGATCCATTCAAAGCCGCTAGGGAGACAGTCTCCTGTGTGCAAGGAGCGATGGCTGCGATACAATTGATTCATGTCAGTAACCCACCGCTGGAGCCCCCGGTGTGGCTCGTAGGCAAGCAAGTGCCAGTCGATGGAGGAGTCGTGATCCCACTCTCGACCCATGCCAAACTCTTGCCCCATAAACAAGAGTTTTTTGCCCGGCATACCAAACATATAGCCATAGAGCAGTCGAAGCTGGGCCAGGCTTCGCCAATGATCTCCGGGCATTTTGTCGAGCAGTGAGCCTTTGCCATGGACTACTTCATCGTGGGAGAGGGCCAGCACAAAGTTCTCATGGAAGGCGTAGAGCATTCGGAAGGTCAGGTTATGATGGTGATGTTTCCGGTAGATCGGGTCGCTCTTCAGGTATTCCAATGTGTCGTGCATCCAGCCCATATCCCACTTCAAGCCAAAGCCCAGTCCATCTTCATAAACAGGTCGGGATACTTTGGGCCAGGATGTCGACTCCTCTGCAAAGGTCTGGACATCGGGAAATCTTCGGTACACTGTGGAGTTAAACCGACGCAAGAATTCCACAGCTTCGAGGTTTTCTCTTCCTCCATAGATGTTGGGGAGCCATTCTCCTGACTCTCTTGAGTAATCAAGGTAGAGCATGGAGGCGACACCATCGACCCGCAAGCCATCGATATGGTAGTGCTCCAGCCAGAACAAAGCACTACTCAGCAGGAAGCTCTGTACTGGCCCTCGTCCATAATCAAAGATATTGCTGGTCCAATCGGTATGGTAGCCCTTTCGTGGATCTGCATACTCATAGGTAGGGGTCCCGTCGTACTGTGCGAGGGCGTAGTCATCTTGGGGAAAGTGAGATGGCACCCAGTCCAAGATCACGCCCACATTGCGCTGGTGAAGTGTGTCTACCAAATACATGAGATCTTGTGGGGTTCCGTAGCTGTGGCTCGGTGCGAAGTAACCCGTACACTGATAGCCCCATGAACCGTAAAATGGGTGCTCCATAACAGGTAGCAACTCGATGTGGGTAAAGCCCATCTCTACGGCATAGTCTGCCAGCTTTGGGGCGATCTCTCGATAGCTCAGTAGACGCTCTGGGTCTTTGGGGTCTCGCATCCAGGAGCCCAGGTGTACCTCATAAATGGAGATGGGAGCTTTTAAATGGATGCGACCGCCGCGCTCTTTCAGCCAGCCCTCATCGTGCCATTCATAGGACAGCTCCCATGTGAGCGACGCTGTGTGTGGAGCCTTTTCGTGAAAGAATCCCACTGGATCAAATTTATGCTTGGCCTCACCACCCCACTGAGGAACGATATTGTATTTGTAGAGCTGTCCCAACGTGAGCTTGGGCACAAATCCCTCCCAAATTCCGTAGGAACCACATGCTTCTAGAGGGTTGGCTTCGCTGTTCCATTGGTTGAAATCTCCGACTACGCTGACATGTTGCGCATGGGGTGCCCATACTCGGAAACGTATTCCTTGTTGTGTCCCAACGTTGTCGGGGTGAGCGCCCAGCTTTTCGTAGAGTCTGTCGTGGGTGCCTTCCGAGAAGAAATAGTCATCGAGATCACCCCACGGCTCGGATGAACTCGCAAGGAGAACAGGCAGCTCAGCCGACGTTGAAAAGTCTGGAGGTACGCAGCACCTCAAGCTCTCTGGAACATCCTGCTCTCGAAGTTGACGGATCTCTTGCAGTAATGGCTGCCATGGGTTCTCTTGGATGATCGTCTCCAAGGGATATCGGGCTCTCCCCCGCCAGTTGGGATGTTGCTCATCTCCTGTTCCTGGGATGTTTTGCGAGCGTGTCTCTTGCCACAAGTCTTCCAGTGTTATCATCAGCAGTCGCGATTCACTGGACGCAAGATAACGCAAACAGGCTCGATAGACTGCCTGGATTGTTGAGGGGGAAGCTGGATAGGGGGTGTCGGGAAGCTGTTCGAGCCAGCCTTGTTGATGAAGGTAGTTGACTGTCTTTGTGCAGGTTTCTGCTCTCGCTTGCTGTTCTTGCTCTACTTGTTCGTCTGTATACCAGCCCAGTTCTTGTCGGTCTGCGATATCTTTTCCTGTCCACAGGGATGCAAACATCGGCATATCGTGGGTGTTGAGTGAGGCTACCGCGTGGGGGACAGGTCGGGGGCTGTCTTGTTGTGGGAAAGGCAACACCGTCATACGCTGGATACTGTGTTTGTGCATGGTTTCGCGAACACCTGGCTCTACAGTGCCAAGGTCTTCACCGATGAGTAGAGTGTGGTTGCGGTGCGATTCAATCGAGAGGATGGCGTAGAAGTGCTCTGGGCGATAGCGAACATAGACACCTTCTTTGGCTCCCATCCCATCGGGAATCCAGTACAAGCGGTGGAGTCCCATCACATGGTCGATACGCAATACACCCGCATACTGCATATGGTTGCGTAAGCTGGCGATGACATAGTCATACTTACTGTCCAACAAACGATCGGGGTGTAGGGGGGGGAATCCCCAGTTTTGTCCACCTTGAAACAACGGATCAGGTGGTGCTCCAGTGGCTACCTTGCTGGCAAATAGTCCTTGGTGTTGCCAAGTATCATAACCATATGGATGGACACCCAGGGCAAGGTCAAGATACAGTCCTAGCCCCTTCTCGCGAGAACTCTCGGACAATCGCTCTAGCTGTTGACGAAGCACCCACTGTACATAGAGGTGGTATCTCTGGACTTCTGCTTTAAAAGCACTCTTTCGTAAGGAGCCTCCTCTCAGGCTTTTCGGCCACTCCACCCAAGGCTGTTGTCGCTTTTCGGAGATGGCGCGAAATCCGGCATAACGGGCAGCTTTCTTGTCTTGCTTTGCAAAAGCATAAAAGGCCTCTCGACGATCGGAGGGAGTGGACTCTAGCTGGAGAAGCATCGCTTCGAGTGCCTGTCGCTTGGTTGCCATCTCTGTGCGATAATTAATCCACGAATGATCAGAGAGTGGGTCGTCTTCCGTGCCGTGTTTCAGGGATTCTTCAGGTCCGCGTCCCATCAACTGTTGGGCCCGAGGACAGTTTGGCCA
>JALTMC010000231.1:7663-21666 GCA_027005175.1 Myxococcales bacterium | reverse complement strand
TCTTCAAACAGAATGGTCGTTTGGGCTGTGTTCCGGGACAACGACACACAACACATTTGTTTTTCTCGCATTGCGGCTTGTTTTTATCTTTGCAATCGGAGTCTCCACTGCAGCCACAGGTCTGCGTATCCTTTCGACAAACAGGAAGTTCGGGATCGTTACAATCTGTGTCCTTGGCGCACCCGCAAAGGTTCAACTTGTTTTTGTCCTTATCCGCCACACAAACAGGAGCTGTCACTTTTCCCTTACAGACATCACTGCTGGTGCAGGTACACCCTTGATCCGTACATGTAGGTCGGTTCGCATCTTTGCAGTTGCCATCGTCAAGGCAAGACGAGCAAACGCCTCGACGACAATAGGGTGTACTGTCTTTGCAGTCCTCTTTGTCAAGACATTCAAACTCTGCATTGCAGACATTGCACACCACACAAGTCTGTTCAATAACCCGACCTTCTTTATCTTTTTTTTGATTCGTACATTGGGAGCACTGCGTACTTTCCTCGGTTCGAAGCCACTTGCACACTCGCTTAAGCTTACTGCGAGAGCCTTTTGCATCATAACCATAGGTGATCACACAGTTCGCCTGACGGTTACAACTGGTATCGCATTTTTTCTCATTTGCCTCCTTGCAGTCATTGCATGAGATATGAAAAATAGCTGTCATACAAAGAAGAAGAACACACAAAAACGAACCAAACCACGGTCTCACAGACCACATACGCTTGCCAAACATGAACAATATTACATCCTTGTTTTCAATGTACCAAAAGTCGCAGAAAGCCCCTTCCCAATCGTGGACCCGGCTGAATAGACGACCAAGTGGACTGGAGAGGAGAAGATGTCAAGATTGCTGCAAAGGGAAGATGCAACAAAAAGCAGAAGAGCTGCTCAGACCACGCAAGAGAGTTCTCCCAACATTTAACCCAAGATACGTTGATGTCACTCTAAGAGCAAACAAAAATCCGTGTGGCTCGTTCGAAAGTAGGAAGAGTTGACTTTGTTTTAAGAATCGGAAGGAAGCTTTCGTCCTGCAGCGTGATCTTCGTGGGCTTGTTGTTCTCGGCCTTCCTCGTGAAAACTTCCACCACCTTCGGGGAGGACAAAATCCAGGCCACGGCTGGGTGTACCAAAGAGTTCTTCGATCAGATCATCCGCGTCAATATTTCCTTGCTTGCCAAGATACATCGCGACCATGGCTGCGATCAGAGCCAGAGTATCTGCTGACATACCGCCAGCCACCATGCCCTTTTTTAACAACAGAGCCTTAATTCGATCGATCTGCTTTTTACCACCTTGCTTTTTCAGGACCTTTGAGAGCATCGAGAGCAGCTCACCTTTGGGAAGAGCACCTG
This sequence comes from Myxococcales bacterium, assembly GCA_027005175.1. Taxonomy (GTDB): domain Bacteria; phylum Myxococcota_C; class UBA6777; order UBA6777; family UBA6777; genus M3003. Next base: position 20,314 of record JALTMC010000231.1, on the reverse strand, counting down.
ACTGAGCAAGAGAAGCAAGCTTCCAGGCGACTGCCGCAACATCGTTGGGCATCGCGACTTGCAGATTCTGCATCATCGTCGCTTCAGCAGCATTCGTCCACTGCTTCACCAATTGACGAAGCTGCTGGCGAGGAGAGTTTGCCTCATCGCGGCTCTCGGTACGCCCTGTGTCACCAACACCTTTGCCACCTTGAAGCATCAAGTGCTTCAAGGACAGGGTCTGCTTTGCCTCACCCGCTTTCGCGGTGAGAGCACCAGCCCCTGTAGCAAACGCTGCTTTGCTACTGTCGGCAACCTGTGCCTGGGCTTTCCCCTGTGTACCTTGGGAGGCTCCAGTCTCCCGACTTGTAGAAGCACCAGCCTGCCACGTACTTGAAGTACCCTTGGTCGCTTCCCCTTTCCCTGCACCTGCCATCACACCGCTCTGACCGGCTCTCCCCATGTCACGCGAAGCTTGTGCTCCTTTCTCTCCCGAAGAATCCGCCGTTCCCGCAGGATTTGTGGATGCTCCAACACCCCCAGAACCCCCAACAACTCCAAAACTTGCTGTTCGAAGTGCTCGAACGGTAGTACCTGTTTTTCCAGCCAGCCCCTTGCCTGACGTGGCTCCCTGAGCAAAGCCAGATGATGCAGACGAAGCACCTTTCGTTGTCGAAGTTGTACCTTGTCCTGTTGCTTTTGATGTTGTTGTACTCTTTGTTTGAACTTGTTGCTTGGTGGTGGCAAGCTTTTTCCCGATTCCTTTTTTACCTTTTGAAACAAGGACTCCACCTGCTCTGGTTTTCTTTTTACGAACGTTTGTCTTTTTGCTTTTGCTCTGAGCCGTGAGCGTAGACTTACCTTGTGTTTTACTCTTGCCTTTGGTTGTGGCTTTGGCCTTGGCTTTCGCTTTGCCACTCACCTTCAACCCTTTGCCACCACCCAAAAGGGCGAGAGCACGCTTCCCACGTATTCGACCTCCACCTTTGGCCTTGTCTTTCTGGACAGCCGCCCCTGGCCCACCTGTCAGCTCTCGTTGCAAGCTTGCACGAGGACTTCGTACCTGCTTGGTTTGGCCCTGATTTAGCAGGGGATCATGTCCGGTGTGAGCCTCAAATCTCCCCGGAGGAGGAGTTGTACTGGGAGATGTATGGGTAGAGCTGGTCTGATTCGCAGCAGAAGATGAAGCTGCACCTTTTGCAACTTTTTGTGAAGCAGCTTCCTGTTGTGTGTCCTGTGGAGAAACTCCTTGTTGTGTTCGAACAGGAGCACGAACGATTCGCGTTGACATGAGCACCTCCAACCCAACAAACAGACGGTGAGAACTTCAGGTAGAACTAATCGTTAGCCCCTTTTTGTGTTCAATTCACCGCAAAAACAGGCATCTTCTAGGATATTCTATCCAAAGAAAGAGTCAAGAACCTACCTCTTGCATTTACATTCATGAAGAAACATCATATGTAATGACAACGTCTCCAAGAGTACGAGAACAGTGAGGACAAAACCTCCGCACTTCAGATAGAGACCAAAAATAGGAATCCTTATCGAAATAGAAAACAAAGGTAGCCTTCTTTTCGTAATAAACCACACAGGGTTGTGAATCACGGTACACAGCATCCTGTTTTTAAAGAAAGGAGAGAGACATGGCCACAACACTGCAAAGCCAGTTGCCAACTCCTTCCCAGCGTTCCCTTTATGTGCCCAAGCAGGGGAGCTTGTTAAAACTACTGGGAGGCTTGGTGTTGGCAGTCAGTTTCTTTATGCCAGCACTGACAATACTGAAGACGCAGGAAACACATACATTGTTTTCCTTGGTCAGCCTCAACCTTAATATCGCATCAAGTTACCTTTTGGTTGCGATCGTTCCTATTTTTTATATGCTGGGACTGACCACATTCTTGCTGATACTTTATGGCCGATTCACCCAACGTGGTGTAAGTCGGGGGTTATTGGTCTTTCACATCCTCACCATGGTGCTTGTGTTCCTCGCCAGTGGTACAGCGATGATCATGGCCCTCACCTTTCCTGAGAACCAGTTCGGAATCTTTCTGGTGGGTCCGGCGATGCTGGTTTGGCTGGCATTGGTCATACAATTTGGTGCCACATGGTTGATGAAAGGCCAACATATCATGTGGCGTGTCGTTCGCTCCACCCAACTCTGCGGTGGCCTCAATCTTTTGGTCTTTGCGATCATTCTGCTTGATACGCTGTATTACAAACAACGCCGTGTTCAGTACGGTTTGCTACTCACCATGCTAGGTAGCCTGATGTTAACGTTCGGCAACGACTCCAAAAGCTAGAAAATGTGACCCGAACAACTCTCCCCCCAGCCCCACTTGTTCCAACCTACGACTTCTTCCCTCTACGAGGCTACCTACACAGTCTCGCTTCGCGATCGCAGTGGATTGGAGAGGGGCTTTCGTACAAGCCCAACTCCACAGGACTCATGTGATTCGTTGCGAGAGCGAGCAAAGCCTGAGTCGATGTGAAGCTCACCGCCCCTTGTCAATCTATCCATTTCCACTTAAAGACCATCACAAGGCCGATCCATGAGAATCAGGCCCAGAACGCTATGTCGTTCCGAAAGGAGTATGTATGTCGTCATTTGCTTGGGGTGAAAAAGAAACCCACTATTTCTTTGAACTAACACCAGACCGAATCCTCAATGCAGTAGAGGCTTTAGGTTTGGAGTGTACCGGAAGATGCCTGACCCTCAACAGTATGGAAAATCGCGTCTATGAGGTGGAAATCATTATTGAAGATGAGGAGATACGTAACCCCAGCGATAAATTTCGCATTGTTAAGTTCTATCGCCCTGGTCGTTGGAGCGAAGCCCAGATCCAAGAAGAACATCAGTTCTTACTCGATCTTCAGGCAGAAGAAATCCCAGTCATCGCACCTGTGGTGTTTGAAGATGGAAAAACTCTCCATCGTATGACAGAGATCGATATCTGGTACACCATCTTTCCCAAGATGGGAGGACGCAACCCGGACGAATTGACCGACCCACAAGTAGAGCAGATCGGACGTCTACTGGCTCGTATGCATAATGTCGGTGCTGTCCGAGAAGCACCCCATCGCATTCAACTCACCCCTGAAACCTATGGTTTGCAAAATCTTGAGTACTTGCTTGCGTCAGGTCTTTTGCCTATGGACATCGAGAGTCGCTACCGCAGCACTGTGGAAGAGATCTGCGAGATTTCGGCCCCTTGGTTTTCCAATGCCGAGGTCCACCGTATTCATGGTGACTGTCATATGGGGAACCTGCTCTGGGGTCGCCAAGGACCATTCTGGGTCGATTTTGACGATATGGTACGAGGCCCTTGTGTTCAAGACATCTGGTTGATATGCCCTGGCCGTGACGATTGGGCCATCCGCCAACGCAACCTGCTGATCGATGCCTACGATACAATGCGCCCTTTTCCATACCAAACCCTTCGGCTGATCGAACCCCTGCGGGCCTTGCGCTTTGTCCACTTCAACGCCTGGATTGGAAAACGTTGGAGCGATCCCGCCTTCCCCCGCAGCTTCGGTCACTACGGAACCCCCGTATACTGGCTCAGTGAATTGAACAACCTCCAAGACCAACTTCAACTGATCCGCGAAACCGCTTCCGCCCCCTCTCCCTTCCATTAGTCGTCGCCGATGTGCTCGCTCGACGCAAACTTCCCCCGAACGATTCATGATTGCTGAAGGCAAAACGAAGAAAAGGACGAGCTTATGCGAGGAAGCCGCTGGCCCGCCCCTTCTCCCTTCCTGAACAATCTTGATTCTTAACTTCAATCATCCTATAGTTTTACAAGCTTGTTCGAATAAGTTGAATTGTATTTATTGGTCTGATAGGGACAGGGGATTCCCCATATGTTGTGTGCGTATCATTTGTTACCCCAAGCTTCTGCGTTGTATTCACGTCGTTGGATCTTTCTTCTGTGGTTTGTTTTTTGCTTATCATCCTCGCTCTTGTTGTTGGGCTGTGGAGATCCTGTTGGACCCAAAGCCTGTACCAAGGACTCTGAATGTGCAGCCAATCAAAAATGCCAGAGCCAAGTCTGCGTAAAGAAAGTTGTTGTAGACACTTGCCAATCAAGCGCAGATTGTGGAACAAGCAAGATCTGCGAAAACGGCAAGTGCAAGCAAGGTGGCTGTACCCACAACAGCACCCGTCCCTGCTATGCGGGAAGCAAGGGAACCAAGGGGGTTGGAGTCTGCAACGCGGGCACCCAGACCTGCAAAGACGGTATCTGGGATGTATGTGTGGGAGAGGTTCTCCCCCAAAAAGAGTCCTGCAACAGCAAAGACGATGACTGCGACGGAAAGATAGACGAAGCCCTTGGCTGTGGCTGCAATGTGGATGAAAAAAGAGAATGTTATAGCGGTCCACCCGACACCAAAAACAAGGGGATCTGCCTTGCCGGAACCCAGTATTGCAGCAAAGATGGCAAGTGGGGGGATTGCTTACGAGAGTCCTTACCCTACAAAGAAGACTGTGATGGCAAAGACAATGACTGCAACGGAAAAACAGATGAGAGCTTCGCAGGAAAAGGAGACCCCTGCCCCACTGGAAAATTTGGAGCCTGCTCTCAAGGTATCAAAGCCTGTATCGGTGGCAAGATCGTCTGTGATGAAATAAACAAAGCAAAAAAAGAGATCTGTGACCAACAGGACAACGACTGTGACGGTCAGATCGATGAAGATGGTGTATGCGCCAACTGCGATGAAGGCAAAGAAAGAACCTGCTATACAGGCCCACAAGGCACAGTCGGCAAAGGGATTTGCAAATCGGGCAAGGCAAAGTGTGTCAATGGGAAATGGAGCCCTTGCCTGGGTGAATCACTGCCCAGCGCAGAAAAGTGTGGTGATTCGATCGACAACAACTGCAATGGCCAGGTCGATGAGATCTGTGTGGAATGCAAACAAAACGAAAAGCGCGATTGTTACAAAGGAACCGGTGGTTGTGTCAAGCTATCGGAGGGGAAGTACACATGCTTCTCCCCCTGCAAAACAGGTCAAAAAACCTGTTTCGGGGGACGTTGGGGGACGTGCAAAGGCGAAGTCAACCCAACCAAAGAAGCCTGCGATGGCCTCGACAATGACTGCGATGGCTCTGTTGATGAAGGATGCAACTGCAAAACCGGAGAGAAGCGCTTTTGCTACAGCGGCCCCCCCCAAACCCGTGGACGTGGTGAATGCAAGGCTGGAGTGCAAACCTGTGATAGCCAGGGAAAATGGAGTGCCTGTCAAGGCGAAGTGAAACCAGAGACAGAACGATGCGATGGCAAAGACAACGACTGTGATGGAAACACAGACGGTTTCTCCAAGCTCTGTTATAGCGGCCCTCCTGGCTCCGAAAAACGTGGACAATGCAGAACTGGCGCACAGGCATGTAACAACGGAAAATGGAGTTCCTGTGTCGGAGAACGTAAACCCAAGCCCGAGATTTGCGACGGCCTCGACAACGACTGTGATGGTGCTATCGATGGTTTCTCACGCCCCTGTTTTGGCGGAAGCAAAGGCTGCACCTCGGATGGCAAAGGTGGATACAAGTGCACAGGGAGCTGCCGCTCAGGCTTTCAACAATGTGCAAGCGGTCGCTGGTCTGTCTGCGCCGGTGAGGTCATGGCCAAGCAAGAGATCTGCAACAACCAGGATGATGACTGTGATGGAACGATCGATAACTTCTCCGAAACCTGCTACAACGCTCCTGACACCGGCTGTACGAAGAAGAGCCAGGGAGTCTACAAGTGTCAAGGGGAATGCAAAGTCGGCAAACGCTCCTGCGCTGGCGGAAACTGGTCGATCTGTCTCGGTGTCACGTCAGCAACGAAAGAGACCTGCAACAACCAGGATGACGACTGTGACGGCCAGATCGATAACTTTCAACGCAAATGTTGGACAGGCAAGTCTCAAAATCGCAACCAGGGTTTATGTCAAGATGGTCTAGAACAATGTACGCAAGGTAAGTGGAGTACCTGTCAAAACGAGGTCCTGCCGAAAGTCGAAGTTTGCAACGGAAAAGATGACGACTGCGATGGCTCCATCGACGAAGAACTCAAAGCACCACCCTGCAAATTACAAAAGGGAGTCTGTGCACAAAAAGTCCAGCTCTGTGGAGCTGCCAAAGGCTGGCTGGCTTGCACCGCCAAAGAATACGGCAGCAACTACCAACCCACAGAAACCCAATGCGATGGTCTCGACAATGACTGTGACGGAAAGATCGATGGTTCCAAAGCTTGCGGTACCTGTTTCAGCACCCAAATACCCGCCAAATATGTCTCCACCCTACCCTCCTCTTGTGGCACCCAGCAAAAATGCTTTGAAGACTGCCTCTACCATCAAGGCAAACTCTACTACTGTCGCAATGTGAACAACAAAGGCTACAGCTATACAACCTACCAGGATTGGCTCAACGCTTGCTCCAGCACAAAAGCCTGCCAAACCAGCCAATGCGCGAGCACCTCCTACTTCTGTACCGGAGCCTCCTGGCGACAAGGCACCAAACCCGGTACCAACGACGATTACTGCGACAACATCGACAACAATTGCAATGGTACCACAGACGAAGGCTGTATCTGTGGCTCCCCCTGCCTTGCAGACCAACACTGCCCCACCTCATGCAGACGATGCGTCAAACAACCTGGAAAAACTGTCGCAACTTGTATGCCTTAACCTGTCACTCGCAACCCGCGATCCGCGACGCACTCACTCACGCACTCACTCTACACAAGTTTGGCAGCTTGTTCCGCTTCTTTTTTGGCTCTTTTTTCAACACGTTTAGCTCGGCGTTTTTCAAAGAAGAGTGTGAAGGAAGAGTAGAGGACAGGAACGATGAACAATGTGAGCATGGTGGAGGTGAGCAGACCGCCGATCACTACGCGCCCTAGAGCAGCCCACGTCTCAGAGCCTTCCCCGATACCGAGAGAAAGAGGGACCATCCCAAAGATGGTGGTCGCGGCGGTCATTAGGATAGCTCGTAAGCGGACACGTCCACCTTTCAGGCAAGCATCGACGATAGAGATCTCGTGCTTTGCGCGCTCCTGTTTAATAAAGTCAACAAGAACAATGGCATTGTTTACAACGATGCCAACAAGCATAATGATCCCTACCAATCCCATCACACTCAGAGAGGTATCCGTGAGTAGCAGAGCGAGAATAACACCAACCACAGAGAGAGGAATCGAAAACAAGATAACGAAGGGGTCGAACAGGGATTCAAACTGACTGGCCATCACCATATATACAAGCAAGACAGAAATTAAGAAGGCGATCCCCATCCATTGAAAGGAGGCGATAAAGTCTTCGGCCTGTCCACCAATCTTGTAGAAGAAGTTGGAAGGCAGATTCACTTTCGTCTCCATGACGTGTCGTATTTTAGCGACCACAGCCCCCATATCACGAGACTTGAGACTGACAAGTACAGTCGCCACACGCTGTTGGTCTTGGCGTTCGATTTTAACCGGACTCAAAGCATAGCGAATTGTTGCGATGCTACTCAGAGGAACGGTTTTACCTCTGGGTGTTGCGATCAGAAGCTTCTTCAACTGATCTACGTTAACGCGAAACCGCTTCTGCAAACGGACCAGCACCTTATACTCATTGTCCCCCTCTCGATAGAGGGTAGCGATTGTGCCCTTAAAGGCCGTAGAGACTGTCATTCCCACCATGGATGCGTTGAGCCCCAGACGTTGTAAACGTTTGCGTTTGAGGACAATTTTAAGTTCCGGTCGCCCTTGCTCCAGAGATGTTTTGACATCGGATGTACCGGGAATGAGTTTGACATGATTTTTAACGATATTTGCCAGTCGGCGAGCTTCACGGAGATCATGTCCAAACAGTCGAACTTCGATATCACCTCCGCTTGCGACAGCCGGTCCTCCTTCAAAGTTAAATTTAATACCAGGAATTTTTTCAAACTCTTTCCGCAGCATGTCCTGAATTTGCATCTTATGAAGAGAGCGTTGACTGATGGGCTTGAGTCGGGCACGTAGCAATCCAGCGTGTGAGCCTTTGCCAAAGAGCGCGATAAAGCCCTCCCCAATTCCAGCCTCCACCACAACGGCCTCCAAGATAGGGCCAAACTTGCGCCGCACGATCTGTTCCAACTTCGCAGCGGTAGCCATGGTTTGTCGGAGCGAAGAGCCAGGACTTCGTTCATACCGCATCATAATCATGCTGTCGTCCGCTTTGGGGATAAACTCCGTCTGTACAAAATTCGCGACACCAAGAGAGGCCAAGAAGCTCACAACACCGATGAATAAGGTTGTTTTGCGGTACTTTAAAGACCAACCAAGGGAACCGACGTAGAGATGCTCCACCCACAAAACAAAGGCTGACTCTTTTTGTTTTTCAGGTTTTCCATCTAGGCCAAGGGGGCCGGATTTGAGGATACGAGAGGCCAACAACGGGATTAACGTGATCGCGACAAGCAGGGAAGCCGTCAAAGAGAAGCAGATGGTGAGAACCATGTCTCGAAACAACAGGCCTGCAAGTCCAGGGACAAACAAAATAGGAAAAAACACCGCAAGAGTGGTGAGGGTCGAGGCGGTAATGGCCATTCCAACTTCTTTGGTGCCGTTCATCGCCGCTTCCCAGGCAGACTCTCCTTCCTCAAAGTGTCGGAAGATATTCTCTAAGACAACGATGGAGTTATCCACCAACATCCCAACCGCCAGAGCAAGCCCAGCCATCGAGATAATATTGAGGGTCACACCAAAGCTATACATCACAGCAAAGGTCGCAATGACCGAAACAGGAATGGACATCGCGATAATAAAAGAGGTTCGGAACGATCGTAGAAAAAAGAAAAGAACCAGAACAGCCAGGATAAAAGCCTGTCCACCTGAGCTTGTCAGGTTCGACAGAGACATGACAATAAAGTCGCTCTGATTAAAGAGTGTCTGAATTTTTACGCCTGCCGGCAGCTGACGTTGTAAGTTTGGCAAGGCCGCCATCACGCGTCGGGAAGCCTGAACGGTGTTGGCGTCGGAGCGTTTTTGCACCATCAACAACATACCCGGTTTGCCCAACGATTGAATCAATCGGCCTTGCTCTGCATGGCCATCCACGATCGTTGCAACTTGCGATAGAAACACAGGCTGTGGCACGGGCAAGCCTCTCATCCCAATCACAACCTGCCGGATCTGGCTCACATTCTGAAACGTACCCACTGTTCGCAACGCAAGCTCGCGTTGTCCCTGGTTTAAAGTGCCCGAGGCGACCTGTATGTTGTCGGCACGTAGAGCCTGAACAACATGATTCATAGAGAGTCCAAGAGAACGCAGCTTTCGGGGATTGATCAGAACCTGAATTTCACGCTTTCTCCCCCCCATCACAGTAGCAGACGCAATACCTGGCACACGTTCAATGAGAGGAGCGATGCGATCTTTAATATAGCGCCGCAACTTCCGAGAGTTTCCCGGACCACTGAGCGCAAAGAGTAAGATCGGCTGAAGAGAAGGATCAAAGGCAAACAGGAAGGGTTGACGGGCCTCTTCGGGTAATTGACTCTTAATGATATCGATCTTCTCACGCATATCGATCATCGCTTTATCGATATCCGTCCCCCACTGTAACTCCACGATCGTGAGGGAGTTTCCTTGCTTGGAGGTGCTCCGAATGCGCTTAACATTCTTCACCGCTGCAATGGCCATCTCAATCGGACGAGTGACGAGGGTTTCAATCTCTTCAGGGCTGACACCTGTATACGAGTTAACAATCGCCACAATGGGAAACTTCAACTCGGGAAACAGATCGAGCTTTAACTGTGTCAATGCAAACAGGCCAAAACCAACAATCACAATATAAAGCATCGAAAAGGTGACAGCTCGCCGCACAGCCAACCGAGACAACAGACCCATTGATGACCTCCGAAGAAAAGTTTCTCGATATTTAGTTTGACGCAGAAGGTGAGGAAGGTCGGGGTTTGGATCGGGATCTGGTCGGCTTCGTAGACCAGTCTTTCACAACCCTCACCTTCGCCCCCTTACGATAAAAGTTATGACCATTGAGCACGATCTTTTCCCCCTCTCGTAAACCACTGAGGACCTGCATCATACCCGCACGATTCTCCACCCCCACCCGAATCAACCGACGCTGCGGGAGCCCCTTGTCCAACACCATCACGGCAAGCTGCTTTTGAGAGCGTTTCAAGCCATCACCAAACGAGTCATTGAGCAAGGCACGAGAGGGTATCATCAAGATATCCTTGTACGTCTTTACCAAGATCTCAACCTGTGCGATCATGCCCGGTTTAAGCGGGTGAACCTCAGCGCAAACAGAGCGACGTCGCTTGATCGGGTAGCAACGTCTAAAACGTGCATGCTGGCAGTCTGTATCTTTGCGACAGCGCTTTTGGGGCTGTTGAAGATAGATATTGGGGATTTCGATCCGCGCGGGTGCGGTCCGGGTGTCAAGGTCTAGGGTGGGTGCGACTTTGACCACATGACCTGTAAACGTCCGACCGGGGTGCCCTGCCACGCGAATCGTTGCCTCTTTGCCAATATTGATTCTGGCAAGATCTTTCTCTGTCAGTTGAACCTTCACCTTGATCTTGTCCATTTGAACCAATGTCACCAACGGCATCTGTGGAGTTGCCATATCACCCACATTGCGATATCGACGAGCGACAAGACCGCGTATCGGGGCACGTATGATCGCATTCCGCCTCGCGGTTTGAGCCTGCGCGACAGCAGCACGCAGTGCCCGAATCTGGGATTTAAGAGCGCGAGCCTGCGCCTTGGCGGCCAAAACACGCATCACCGCACTTCGATACTGAGTTTTGGCCATATCGACTTGCTGAGCACCCACCGCACCACTTCGCAGCAACCGCTTTAACCGACGGTACTCTCGCTGTGTAGAGGCAGAAGCAATCTTTGCTCCCGCAAGACTCACCCTGGCACCCGCCAGTTGAGAGCGCACACCCGCCACTTGAGCACGCATCTGAGCCACCACTTGACGCAACCGTGTATGCTCAATCACTGCTAAAATCTGGCCTTTCTTTACCCTATCACCCACATCCACACGCAGCTGCTTAATACGTGCTGGCACAACACTAAACACCTGAACGTGTACCTCACCCTCCATATCCCCTGTATAGCGCAGCAACTCTCGCAATGTACCTCGCTCAACAGAGCCTATCTCGATCGGAATAGGTGGCTCCGCTTTCTTCTCTTTTTTCGACTTGCAAGCCAATCCACTTGCACTCAGCGCAAGCACTCCCACACACAACAAGACTTTCCTCATCCATCGACGATTCCACAACATTTTCGCACTCTCTTTACAATCAGAGTCAAAACTGCAGCTCAACGCTTTTCACAAAAATAACCTTCTTTTCGATAGCCCGGAATCAGTATCCTTGTCTTTCTCTTTTTTATTTCGGTGAGACAACCCAAAAAAAAGCTGACGCCAATATAGGGTCAGGGAAAGTGGCTTGTCAAGCCGAAATATCGGAGTATATTCACTTGACAAGCAAGGGAACAAAGTCTATCAAGAGCGTTGTTCCGTATTTTGGGTTAGCCAACTGAAATAAAACTAAAGATCGGTCATAAGAAGGAACAAGTGAATGATGAGGTTGTATGCTCAGTTCCTGGCATTGGTTTGGATCATCGCAGGCACAAGCGGCTTAGGATGGGCAATTCCTGTTCATACGCAGAAGAGTAGTCTTCTGAAATTAAAGTACAATTGCATACGGTCCAAGTCTTCCCAGGGAAGAAGAGGCCCATGTCGAGAGATATTTCACCAAAGAAGAGAGAAGAAGACGCGCACTGCGATCGATCTAACATTTCGGGTCACTCCTACCCCTTGGAGGTTGCAGCGTGACCACAAACGATACCGTTGGGTGGTGAGACGGACATCGAAGCATCAGCATACACGAAAGCAGCGTCGTGTGGCAGAAGTCCCCAAAGAGGTGAAAGCCCGCAAGCTGCTTTTTCTCCGAAGTAAGATTCGACAGAAGCATCGGGGTCGTCGTTTGGCTCAGCAGAAGGGGCCACGAACAAGCCTGGAATTGCCAGCTCCCCTCCCCCCTCGTTTTGATGCTTCCCAGCCTCAGGTCAGCCTACAAAAGCTCTTTGCGATTGTGAAGAAAAACAACCTGGATCTTCGAATTCTACGAGAGCGAGTGGTTCAAGCCGAGATCGCACGCGCCAAGGCTTGGGTTATCTTAAAACCACAGCTTTCTCTCTCAGGAAGTTATACACGCAATGAGGTGGAGTCTCAGTTTGATCCCACAGCCAGCATACGTGCGATTGGAAGGCTTTTACCCGAGCCATTTAAATCGCAGTTATTGGGTGGAATTGGTGATGCCAGAACAGTAGTCATTTCACCACGTAATCAGTTGGCTTTTCGAATGCAACTGCAATGGGCCTTCTTGAACTTGCAAGCCATTCCGATCTTAAAAATCGCTTACCTTGCAGTGAAACAAGTAGGTCATACAGCAAAACAAGTCCGTCGCGAGGTATTGTTTGCCACAGCCCGCGCATACTATGGCGTTCTCCTTGCCGATGGTCTCGTTGACATCGCTCGACGAAGTTGGAAAAATACGCGCGATCGTCTGCGGATATCGATCGCCCGCTACAAAGCTGGAGTTGACCCGGAGTTGCTGGTCACACGGGCTCAACTCGATCTGGCGAAGGCTCGACAAACCTGGATTCAGTCTCAAAATGCGCTGCGCAATGC
>JALTMC010000231.1:0-7653 GCA_027005175.1 Myxococcales bacterium | reverse complement strand
CACTCTACCTGCTGGCAACATGAGAGACTGGTTTCAACAAGCCCGACAAAATCGTGCAGAACTCAAAGCCTCTTCCATTGCGGTGTCGATCTCTGAAAAACAGATCACAACCCATTGGATGAAGTTTCTTCCGATAGTTTCAGTCGTAGGTAACCTCAGTGGTTTGAACGCAACAGGCTTTACGGGGCAAAATGTACAATGGAGTATCACCTTTGCTGCTTCGATGAATCTCTACTCTGGAGGTTCAAGATACTTGGACCTGAAAGATGCTCACTCCAAGTACCGACAAGCCCGGCTGGAATACGCCAAAAATCGACGGCAAATACTCAACGAAATTTCGCGGGGGAAGCTGGCCTTACAGAATGCAAAGGTGGCCTTGCAGGTGGCCCAAAAGCAACTCGGCTTGGCCCGTCGCAGCTACCAGTTGACCCAAGAACGCTACAAAACTGGAGTGGCCACGCCGGTGGAAGTCTCCGATGCCCTCACTGCGCTGCGCTCTTCCGAGATCGGAGTGCTGCGAGAAGCTCTCAACCAAGAGTTATCCATTCTCAGCATACAGCGTGCTGTCGGCCTATTCCATCCCGCAAGATAGAGTCTGAAAGACCGTATATACTGGTAAAGAAAAGAGCTTGCTTCAAGGAGAACGAGCAGCCGATGTCTCCCAAGATAGTCGATCGAGAACAACGTCATCGGGAAATTCTGACGGCGGCCTTTGAACTCTTTATCGAGAAGGGCTACCACAAAACAACATTGGGTGAGATCTCTCGTGCCGTAGGAATCGGCCAAGGAACTCTCTATTATTACTTTCCAACCAAGGATGAGATCTTCTGGGGTGTCTATGACTTGATGATGTCCCACATGGAAGCCGGTGTCCAAAAACGCATTCAGGCGCTAGAGACCCCCTTGGAAAAATTAGAAGAGTTCCTCAAAGTTTTGTTTCTCAACTTTCCGGAAGTAGGACTGTTTGAAGAGAATGCAACCTCCAAAACAGAGGACCAGGAAGAAGAGCCCTGGCAAATAATTGTTGGTGGATTCTCTCATGTTCTCATGGAGTTCTGGTTACAAGCGGAACGCAGCAATCAACGAGAACAGTTTTACCAACGCATCGCGCTCTATCAAAAAGCCATATTGAAAGACATCCAAAAGCTCCTAGAAGAGGTTGGTATCGTTCTCCCCAATGGACTTGACCATGAACTCACTGCTCATCTGCTCATGGCCTTGCATGATGGCTTGTCCATTCAACTGCGAATGGGCGCACTCCAGCAAGACAACAGCATACTTCATCGAATCTTAAATATATTCCTACAACAACTACGTTCTCAACAAACAGAGTCCACCGACCCATCGGCGATCAAATAATACCCCAGTCAAAGAGAGTTGCTTCTCTCGGAACACATCGTGCAAAGGAACAAGCATGTCTGAACAAACCTCTACTTTACACTCTCCAGGATCAACCGACATGAGGCTCTTGCGACGCCACCTCCTCCGATGGGCTCTCGTGCTTAGTCTCACAACGATCATGGCGGTAGGATATTCCTCTTGCATCGAACAGATCACTTCATCCCAGGGCTTCCGCTGCGACAGCGACACCGATTGCTGGGACAGTCTCAAGTGCTCCAATGAACTATGTGGCGGAGAACGACGCAGGCCCAAAGAAGAAGAATCAACAACCACGGATGCTGGCAGCACGTCAGAGCCTACACCCGAACGTACCGCACCGCCCGAACGCACCGCACCACCCGAACGCACTGCACCCCCCGAGCCAATGACAGAACAAAGTGTCACAGAGCCGGGCTTGAATGAGTCAAAACCGAGCGAATCGATCTCCGACACCCCGCCGACAGAAAAGACGGCTTGCAAAGGCAACGTCACAGCGACGGGGTCCTGCACACAGGACAGCGACTGTTGCACCGGTCAATCTTGCAAAGAAGTCACCATCCCACAAGGTGGAACGATCAAGCTCTGTACAGTCTGCGACAAAGACACCGATTGTCCCCAAGGGTTAAAATGTTGCACTGCCGCAAAGCCGCTTCTCGGCTACGCACTTTGTGCCCCTCAATGCACAAAGCCCTGATCGCCCTGCTCTCACCAACCACACGGAACCGTTCTCCAAAAACAAACCTTAAATTTGCACACCTCGCAACCAAACCCTTAAAGTCAACGTAACATAACGAGCTTGTCTGGGCACACATCTTAAGTGATAAGCTTGTCTGGGCACACATCTTAAGTGATAAGCTTGTCTGGGCACACATCTTAAGTGATGATGAGTCAACGACCCCCACCCCATCCGGCCTTCGTCCTGTAGATTCTGCCGGGTCCGCGATCGGTATGGGGTCTCCACGCTCACAACATAAGAGGTTTTTTTTCTGATGACTCTTCATTTAGCACCACCTTGTCTGCCAGGTGATCGTGTTGCCATTGTTGCCCCTTCTAGTCCTTTTCTGTTCGAACGTTTGCAAGCGGGCTGTGATTTGTTGCGCTCCTGGGATTTGGAGCCTGTCTATGATCCAGGGATTTTGGAGAAGTGGGGATATCTGGCCGGTTCCGATCAAAACCGAGTGGACATCCTCCAGAAGGCATTCGCCGATCCCTCCATTAAAGCCGTTGTTTGTGCGCGAGGCGGCTCAGGTGCATCCCGACTCCTGGAACACATCGACTGGGAGGCTCTAAAAAAAACACCCAAACGTTTTTGTGGTTTCAGCGATATCACCGTGCTTCATTGTGCGATGTTACAGAAGCTCAACTGGATCACGTTTCACAGCCCGATGGTCGCGAGTCCTCTGTTTTATGAGGGAACCCCCGAAAGCATCGAGCGAATGAAGCAAACCTTGTTTGCAGAAGCATTGCCAGAGATCTGCCCTCCTTTGCCCGGAGAAGTATACCGCTCAGGCTCGGCAACAGGGCGGCTTATCGTCGGTAACCTGGCCTTAATTGTTTCTCTGCTGGGAACCCCATACCAACCCGACTTTCGCAATGCAATTCTGGTCTTGGAAGATGTTGATGAGGCTCCTTACCGTCTCGATCGGATGATGCAACAAATGCATATGGCAGGAGCCTTATCACAACTGGCTGGCTTAGGTTTGGGTGACTTTGGTGGCCCCCTACAAGATCGATACAAAGAAGGAGAGTATGACCCACGAGAATTCTGGCTCGAACGTTTACGCTTGCCTTCTCACTATCCCATCCTCTACAATCTTCCGGTAGGACATACCCACGCCAACTGGTCTTTGCCCATGGGTGCAACAGTCCATATCGATACAGACCAAGGAACACTCTCCATGGTGTCGTAAAGACGGGCCAAGAGAGCACTCTCCATTGAATTGTAGAGACGGAGAAAGAATCAGTGATCGAACGTTATTTTGTAATGCGTCATGGTGCCAGTGAGTCGAATGTTGCTGGGAAGGTGCAAGGGATGCTCGATGTACCTCTTGCGATGCTTGGCAAACAGCAAGCCGCTGAAGCCGCTGAAGCCCTGCGCTCCCTTGGTATCACCAAGATCTATGCCTCAACATTACAACGCGCGCTTGAAACGGCCTTAATTGTGGGAGAAAAGCTCTCGTTGCAGGTCTCGCTTGTCAACGATTTTCGAGCCCGTCACCTTGGAGAATGGGCAGGAAAGCCCCGCTCTGAGATCAAGGATATGTGGTCTGATCTCACCCATCCATTTCGTAGCGACCCTGACTTTGCTCCGCCCGGTGGAGAGAGTTTGCGCGAAGCAGAGCAACGCGTTTTTCAAGCCACAGACCGGATATTACAGCAAGGATCTCCCGATGACCTCCCTCTCCTCGTCATGCACCTCATCGGAACAAGTGCTCTGATGCACCGCCTTCAAGGCAAACGTGTTGCTTTCAAAAACGCCGAAGTTTGGGAGATGCAACCCAAAACCAAACAAGCGCAAGCCATCGTTGTACCCGCAGATGAACTTCTCCCCGGCTATGAGTAAAGCTTCTACCGCAAAAATAGCTTGATTTTAATCATCGCTTATGGTGCCTTTGTGCGTGCTTTCTTTTGTGCTTGGAGCCTGTGGCTCCTTGCCAATCCAAATCCCCTGTCAACATACAGGGTCTTAACTATCCACCTCATGTTCAATGAAGGCGAAAAAACGATGTCTGACCATACCCGTGAAGAGTTAATCTCTGCCCTGCTATTTTCTTTGGACAACCTTGATACAGGTCTTTATAACCGTGATTTCCTACTCACCTGGGAGAACTCCACCGACGCAATCGAAGGCGTCCTTGATGCGGCAGAGAGCATTCGCTTGATGATGGAAGGTGGTATATCAACTCGTGTGTTTGATACAGGCCTCGCGATATCTCTGTTTCGAGACCAGTCCACACGCACTCGCTTTGCTTACGCATCCGCTGCTTCTTTGTTGGGCTTAAGTCTCTCTGAATTGGACGAAAAGAAAACGCAGATTGCCCATGGAGAAACCGTCCGTGAGACGGCCAATATGATCTCGTTTGCCGCTGAATCCATTGGAATTCGCGATGACATGTACCTTGGAGAAGGCGACGCTTTTATGCGTGAAGTCTCCGAAGCTCTCGATGAAGGATACCAAGAAGGTGTGCTGCCCAACCGCCCCGCTGTCATCAACCTTCAAAGTGATATCGACCACCCGACACAGTCCTTGTCTGATCTGCTCCACTTGCGCAAGACCTTTGGCTCTCTCGAAAACCTCAAGGGCAAGAAGATCGCCGTCACATGGGCCTATTCTCCCTCTTATGGCAAGCCCCTCTCCGTCCCTCAAGGTCTCATTGGACTCTTGCCTCGCTATGGTATGGATGTTGTGCTCGCGCACCCAGAAGGGTATGATCTGCTTCCCGATGTTGTAAAACAAGCAGGTGACTTTGCCGAAGAGTCCGGTGGTTCCTTTACCCAGGTCGCTTCGATGGAAGAGGCCTTCGCGAATGCTGACATCGTATACCCCAAAAGCTGGGCTCCCTACCAGGTAATGGAGCAACGCACAGCCTATCTGCGTGGCGGAGACAGCGACAAACTCGATGCTCTTGAGCAAGAGTGTCTCGCCAAGAATGCTCAATTCAAGAACTGGGAATGCACCGCTGACTTGATGAAGGGCACAAAAGATGGTGAAGCTCTCTATATGCACTGTCTACCCGCCGATATCAGCGGTGTGAGCTGCGAACAAGGCGAAGTATCCGCCGAGGTCTTCGAGAAATACCGCCTCAAAACCTACCACGAAGCCAGCTACAAACCTTACGTCATCGCCGCCATGATGATGCTCTGCCGGTTTGAAAAGCCTGCCGACATCCTTCGTAGTCTGTTGAAAGAGAACAAACCACGACGAGGATTTTGAGCGTCAACTCCCCCACCTCATCTGGACTTCGTCCTGTAGACTCTGCCAGGCCCGCGTTCGGGAAGGGGTTTCCACGCCCACAACATAAGAGGTTTTTTTCTGATGAAAAAGTTGAGTCGTGCTGCGTTAAAAAAGTTGCAAAAACCGTCGATATCCTTGTTGCATCAATTAACGGAGGCACACGGTGCACCGGGACATGAAGCGGCTGTACGTGATATCTTCCGGGCTGAGTTAGGTGGACCTTTTCAATCGGATCGGTTGGGAAGCCTCATTTATGAGCAAAAGGGGAGTGGTGATGGTCCCCGTGTAATGATTACCGGTCATATGGACGAGGTGGGCTTTATGGTCCACTCCTTCACCCCCGATGGGCTGATTCGCTTTACCAACTTGGGAGGTTGGTGGGGTCACTCTCTGATGGCACAGCGCGTTCGTATCCTAACCGTTGCAGGGGAGGAGATACTCGGTGTCATCACCTCGAAGCCACCGCACTTTCTGACTCCCGAAGAGCGCAAACATGTGTTGTCTCTCGACAAGATGTACATTGACGTTGGTGCCAGCAGCGCACAGGAAGTCACGGAAGGTATGGGCATTCAGATGGGCGATGTGGTCGTTCCTGATTCTGCTTTTACACAGATGCACAACCCCGACTTCCTGATGTGCAAAGCATTCGACAATCGCGTGGGTGTTGGCTTAACCATTCAAGCCACCCAACAGTTGGCGAAGCTGGGCCACCCCAACACCATCCTTGCCACAGCAACAGTCCAAGAAGAAGTAGGTACACGAGGTGCCCAAACAGCGACAGCTGTGGCCAAACCGGATATTGCCATTGTGATGGAGGGAACACCAGGAGATGACCTCCCAGGTGCCCCCAAAGACGAACGTCAGGCAGTGCTAGGAGAGGGAGTTCAGGTCCGACTCATGGACCCCACGGCTATCGCACAACGTCGGTTGGTCCAGTTGGTTCGGGATGTGGTCGCCCAAAAAAGCATCCCCTGCCAGTGGGCTGTTCGACGAAGTGGTGGGACCGATGCCAAGGTCATTCACCTCCATGATCAGGGCATCCCCACAGTCGTGCTCGGTGTTCCCGCTCGCTACATTCACACCCACAACAGTATCATCAAGATCCAAGACTACCTCACAGCCCTCGAACTCGCCGTCGCCATTGCCCAACGCCTCGACCACAAAACCTACAACGAGATCATCGACTACTCACAAGGTTGATGAACGGATGAGTCGATCCCGAGATTTTCGCATTCCATCAAATATGGGTAAGGCTACTGCCTCAGGAAAATCTGTTGGGAGTTGAGCTGCAACTTCGTCAAGAACGTCATCCATTCTATCCAAAGTTTCATGGATCATTGTTTCCATCTCTTCCGGAGAGAAGCGACTCAGCTTTGCCGTAGAGAGCCAATGTTGATAGAATATATAATTCCAATCGTAACATTTTCTTTTTCCCATAAGAGCCATGGCCATCTTCAACTTATGGTGGCTTGTCTGATTTCTAACGATAAACGGATAAGCTGACATCACATCATATACCGGGGTGAGCCGATAACTCCCACCCGAGGATGCACTAAATCTAGCCTGGATTCGATTTCTCACGGATAGACTATCGGGCAATAGATTATCAAAAAAATTTTCAACCCTATCCCCTGAAAGAGTATTCTTACTCAAGGGCATGGACAGTGAAAGAGGCCGACAATGCTCTGAGAGAAGCCATGTTTTATCGTAGGAAAATTCCAATGAACCAGAAGAAGAACGCAACAGAGTGCCAACCCTCTCACCATTCATAGAAACGAACAACTCCGCCGATTGCCTCCGCCGTCCCATCTACCAATCCTCCTCTTTGCCTTCTTCCCTATGCTTCTGTCTGGGTTGAAGCACCAACTCCAGATCAAGAGCAGCTAGCAAACGAAAAAGCGTATCCAACCGGGTCCCAGCCTTGCCCTGTTCCACTTTCGAAACGGTAGACTGGTCAATCCCAACCAACTTTCCCGCCTCCGTCTGGTTCATCCCTCTCTCCTTACGCTCTTCCCTCAACGCCCATCCCAGGTTTTCTGGGGAAATAATCCTCCAAATCATATACTACTCCCATTCACTATTTTTTACTTATCCTATTATGGCTACTACGCCATAAAGCATGAATATGTTGAGTAAGCCATAAAGCATGAATATGTTGAGTAAGCCATAAAGCATGAATTCCAAGGCTCGTGGTCTCCCAAGATCGTGATGGGTAGAAGTCCCTGTCGGGACTGACTCTCTCTTTTCATCGATACTGTGACGGATGAACAACAGTATCATTGCATCATGATTTCAGAGTCCCGGTAGGGACTTATCCC
>JALTMC010000230.1:1852-6304 GCA_027005175.1 Myxococcales bacterium | reverse complement strand
TCACTCAAAGTCATTCACTTCCTGCAGCGCGACTGGGATGGTGTGATCAAGCTGGCGATGCAAGAAGAGCGATGCACGGAAGAGGGTCAAGGGAAAGCCAACATCTTCTGTGAGATTGGAAAACTCTACCGCGAGAGACTGGCAGACACAGAGCAAGCTTCGCAGTATTACTACCGCGCTTTGGAAGTTGTCCCTGGACACTTACCTGCCGCCAAACCGCTCGCAGAGATCTATATCGAGCAGAAGCTATGGGAACATGCCGAGTCCGTGTTGGATATGGTCATCGCTTCATTGCAACAGCAAGCACTCAGTGACGATCTCTACCGATTCCACCACATGTTGGCGTTTGCTTCAGAGCAACGAGGTGATGTACAAAAAGCTCTCACACACTACCAGGAGTCGTACAACCTCAACCCCGATTACTTCCCAACCCTCAACGGTTTGGGTCGCTTGTATTACTCCCAAGAGCAGTGGGAACGCTCCTTAAATGTGTACCAAACCATCCTCTACAACCACCGCAGTCAACTCACAGAGCGCGAGTTGAGTGAAGTCTATTGTCGTATGGGTCTGGCTTATGCACAAATGAGCCAACCTGACGAAGCTGTCGATTATTACGAGCGAGCTCTAGAAATCGACCCCGCCAACCCACTGGCCCTCCGGTCTTTGGCAGACTTCGCTGAACAGCGAGGGGAATGGGAGAAATCGTTACAACTGAAAGAACGCTTGTTGCTGATTCTCGACGATGAGAAAGAACGCTTTGAGCTAACTCTAGAGTTGGGACAAATCTCATACGAGAGGTTAGGAAAACCAGATCAGGCTATCGATTTTTATCGACAAGCCTATGTCATGGCTCCGGAAAACATCCAAATCCTCTACCGATTGCTCGACCTCTATGAAGAGAGTCAACGCTGGGTAGAGAAGATCGAAACACTTGAGCAACTTGCCGAGTTGGAAACGGACACAGCGAAGCAGATCCAATATATCTTCACTGTCGCAGAGACCTATCAAAGCAAGTTGCAAAGCGCAGAGCACGCGGTACACTCCTACAACCGAGTGTTGGATATCAACTTCAACCATACCGAAGCGTTCCAGGCCATCGAGACTCTCTTGAGCAGTCTGGAGATGTGGGAGCAGTTGGACAACAACTACCAACGCATGATCCAACGCTTGCCCGAAGAAGAGCAGTACAAGGCCCTTCGATTGGAGCTGTGGAAACGTTTGGGTGACCTGCATCGCCATAAGATCGGCAATGTAGACAACGCAGTGGTAGCCTACCAACTCGTCTACAAGCTTGAGCCAACCGTCGGAAACCTTGAAATTCTGGCCGACTTGTACGGCCAGAAAGATGAGTATCGACCCCAGGCCATTGAGATTCACCACGAGCTTCTGACTCGTAACCCAGCCAGAATCGACTCCTACAAGTCTTTGATTCGCCTGTACTACGAGCAGCAACAAGTCGATCGCTCCTTTGCAGTGACAACCACCTTGCGCTTCTTACGAGAGACGTCACCCGAAGAAGAGAACTTCTACAAGAGTATGAAGGCCAAAGCACCCGACCGCCTGAGTCGTGCATTCCAGGAAAATGAAGTGTGGAAATCATTGTTGTTCCACAAGAACCTGGATACCCCCATGACAACGATCTTACAGGTTTTGTATCAGTTCTGTGGCTCTGAGTTCGCAGACAGTGCCAAGACCTTCAAGATCAAGAAAGGTGACAAGGTTGATCCCAACTTGTTCTTTGCGCGAACTTACGAGTATGTCTCACAAGTTCTTGCGCTGCCGGGTCGTGAAGTCTACCAAACAGGCTTGTTTCCCTCCCTGCGGATTGTAAACACCTTCCCGCCTGTGCTGCTGGCAGGTGAAGATATGTTCAAAGAACGTCATCCAAAAGAACTGCTGTTCATGATTGGACGACAATTGACATTCTCCCGTCCGGAGTTCCTGTTTGCGACCGTGCTCCAGTACCCCGACTTCCGCTCGTTGTTGTCGTCCTTTATCAATATCTTTGTGCCGAATCACCCGCTGGATATTCCCGCAGACCAGGCAGAGAAGATCAAGAAGCGTATCACCAAAACTCTTCCAAAAGAACGACAAGACCAACTTGCTCAAATGGTACAGACATACCTGGCCGACCCCAATCCAGTGACTCCAGAGCAGTACCTGGAAGGCGTGGAACACACAGCCAACCGTGCAGGCTTCTGTCTGGCTGGAGACCTCAACATTTGCTCCAAAGTCATTGAGCGAGAACAACGACCAGACTTCCAAATCCAACACCGCGCCAAGATCAAAGAACTGGTGCTCTTCTCCGTCTCCGAAGAGTACTTCACCTTCCGCGAACGACAGGGCCTCTCTGTAAAATAGTCAGACCTCAGAAGTTCTAGCTCCCCCCCTCTCCCCTCTCATGCTTCCTCCGTCCTTCTCGCATCACATATTTGCTTCATCACCCCTACATCCCTCCCTACTGTTTACGACATCCCTCCCTCATGTTTGCTGCATCCCTCTTCCTTCATGCTCCCGACTTATCCACCCTTCTTCCCCGAATTCTTCCCCTGCACAGTTCCATTTGCAGAGGAGAGGTTCCAGCTTGAAACTCAAGACTCCCGGCTTCCAACGAAGCGAGGCATTGGAAGAGAGGCATTTTTTGTTGACAGGGGATGTACATCACAAGTAACATGAAATGGAAGGGTTGAAGCGTGGCACTTGTCGCTCTTTTTGACCTGAAACAATAATCCCGAATTTCCCCTGCCCGGTACGTGTTTTGAACAGCGAGTTTCGAACCGAACATTTAAATACTGGGATTGTGGGTTGGCTGATAAGAGTAAGCCTCTAGCTTCGGTTTTGAG
The DNA here is from genome assembly GCA_027005175.1 of Myxococcales bacterium. Lineage (GTDB taxonomy): Bacteria > Myxococcota_C > UBA6777 > UBA6777 > UBA6777 > M3003. Next base: position 3,461 of record JALTMC010000230.1, on the reverse strand, counting down.
GACGTATCGGAGGCAGTTCACCACGGACCCACCTCTTTGGACCTCGGTTCAAGAGTTCCTGTTCACACGGCCATGGTGGGGGAATTTTTTCTTTTTTTAACAGAAGCTGATCGATGAAGAAAATAGATGACACCATATTTGATTTCGATTGCCGCACTTGTGGTCGGTGCCATTGCTGGGTATTTATGGCACGATAAGAAGACGAAAGACACCCTGGGAGACCTTGAAAGTTATCGCCAGCAACAAAATGAAAAAGCAGTAAAAGAAGGTGAAGAACTTGTCGCCCGCCTCCGACTTCAGAATGATGAAAAGCTTGAGAAAGCACGTCGTGATGTCGAGGAGGAATTTCGTGAACGTCGTAAGGAACATGACCGAAGGGAAGAACGACTCGAACAACGGGCAGAAAACATCCAACGCCAAAGTGATCTTCTGAGCAACCGGGAAGAAGATGTCAATCGGCGTTTCAAAGAGATCGAGAGCACCAACGAACGTTTTAGAAAACGAGAAGAGAAGCTCGAAAGACAAAACAAAGAATTCAGCCAACGTGAAGCAGAGTTGGAAGCGCACTGGGATGAAGCGGAAGCCGCACTCGAACACAACGCGGGAATCAGCCGTGAAGAGGCCAAGCGCCAGATTGAAGCTCGCATGTTGGAGCAGGCTCGTAATGAGGCGGCTCGCAAACTTCGCCAGATTGAAGAAGACCTTCATGACGAAGCGGAGAAGAAAGCACGTCGTATCCTCTCGATTGCTGCTCAACGCTTCGCGAGTGACTACGTTTCAGAAAGTACTGTAAGCGTTGTGCATCTACCAAGCGATGATATGAAAGGTCGTATTATCGGTAGAGAAGGTCGGAATATCCGCGCCTTGGAAGCTGCCACTGGGGTTGATCTGATTATCGATGATACACCGGAAGCAGTTGTTGTCTCTTGCTTTGATCCCATCCGTCGTGAAGTCGGTCGCCGCAGCCTACTCAAGCTAGTCTCTGATGGTCGAATCCATCCCGCTCGGATTGAAGAGGTCGTGGCAAAAACACAAGAAGAGATGGATGGCCTGATTAAAGAAGCGGGCGATGAGGCTGTCTTGAAACTCGATATCAACCGTGTACACCCCGATGTAAAAAAGATGCTTGGACGCCTCAAATGGCGGTACTCCTACGGGCAAAACCAGTGGGAACACTCCATCGAATGCGGCTTTCTATGCGGTATGATGGCTGCTGAGCTGGGGATGGATGTCAAGCAAGCTCGACGTGCTGCTTTGCTGCACGACATTGGAAAAGCCATGACTCACGAGCTTGAAGGGTCTCACGCCATCAATGGTGGAAACTTTATCCAAAAATATGGTGAAAGCACCGAGATCGTTCATGCCGTCAAAGCACATCATGAAGAGATCAAACCCGAAACAGCCCTTGCCCATCTTGTGATCGCTGCTGACTCCCTAAGTGGAGGCAGACCCGGTGCACGTCGAGAAGCCATCGAATCCTACATCCAACGACTACGTGACCTCGAAGAAATCGCTCACTCTTTTGAAGGAGTGGACAAAGCCTATGCCATTCAAGCCGGTCGTGAAATTCGTGTCCTCACTTCCTGTGACGATATCAACGACGATCAGG
>JALTMC010000230.1:0-1842 GCA_027005175.1 Myxococcales bacterium | reverse complement strand
CCAAATCTCGATTGGTGACACCCTCCTTCCAACTTGCGCTTGGTGACACCCTCCTTCCAACTTGCGCTTGGTGACATCTTCCTTCCAACTTGCGCTTGGTGACATCTTCCTTCCAACTCGCGCTTGGTGGCATCTTCCTTCCAACTCACGCTTGGTGACACCCTCCTTCCAACTCACGCTCTATTCGCCGTCGGATCTAGGGTTTTGCATACCTGTTTGCTGACTCTTCTTTGTCAACATAACTGGGATCGGGGACACCTTCGATTCGCACAATAGTTCCCCCCTTCCCTACAAGAATACCAGCTTTCTCATGAAAGATAGCTTGGGCATGAAGGTCGGGGTAAGCTCCATTGGCTTCGGAGCCCCAGGTTTTTCCACCATCTTTTGTCCCCAGAAGGACACCCTTTGCCCCTATGATCCAACCACGCTTTTCATCAAGAAAGTGGATATCATGAAGATCCGCCTTGCTCTGCAAATGTTTGCGCTGCCAGCCAGAATCGACACTCTTGAAGTACAGTTTTCCTTTCGCCCCAACCGCCCACACATTATTATTCTTAAAGAAATATGCCGAGCTGAAGTTTTCGTTGGTTCCAGTGGCCTCTGTCGTAATACTCAAGGCACCATTGCTTGTGTACAAAATGGTACCTTGAGCCCCCACAACATAACCAAACATCTTGTCGCGGAAGAACAAGCCACGAAGATCGATTTTGATAGCTCCTGAGACAGACTCCCAGGATTCTCCTCCATCGGTTGTTCGCAACAGTGTAAAGTCACCACCAACAGCCCAACCATTGTAACGATTGACAAATTGGACAGCATAGATGGTATCCGTCACTCTTGAGGCTTGCTTCTTCCAGTTCTGGCCTCCATCTTGTGTCGCGAGGATAACACCCTTATCACCAACAACCCAGCCTATCTTAATGCTGGCAAACCAGACTGCACGTAAACGAGTGGTCACCCTTGAATCTTGGGACTTCCAGGTCACTCCAGCATCACGACTGTGGAGAATTGTTCCCTTGTCACCAACAACCCAAGCGTGTGTTGCTGTAGGCATCGCAACACCCCATAGATTGGCAGAGCCTTGGGTTTGAAGCGTGCTCCAGCGATAAATGGTAGGAACTTCTTTTTTAGGCTTCTTTTCGTTGGATGTTTCGGAAGGGTCTGGGGCAGGAGAAGTTGAAGGAGAGGATGTTCTATCCGAAGTCGATGGCGTGGGTAAGATCGGTGACGCTGTCGGTGCTGGCGTTTCGACAACACATGAACCCGCTTGGCATACTTCACCAACAGCACATGAAACAGACAAACAAGGAGTTGATGGTGACGTCGGAGTACAGGACACCCCCAGCCAGGCCAAACATACGATGCAAAAAAATCCAGACCAATCTTCACTTGCGCCACGTCTCTGATTAACCACAAACTACTCCAATCGAATGTATCTGTCCTGCTTTGTCTACAGTCCCATCCGTGGGAGTGTTGGATCGTGTTCTCATGTACAAGAAAACGACAATTTATGAGAGATCTTGAACAAAAAAAGAACCACAACCCATACAGCCGAAAGGAGTCCAAAGAAATCGAATGTGACAAAAAGAAAAATAAAACAAACCTCTTACAGTGTTTGGGTGGGAATATATTCTCTTATGAAAAGAGAGCGCTAAAAAAAGCCAACAATCACAAGGGTTATGGGCTAAAAAAATAAAAATACGTGCTTACAAAGAGAGCTAACCAAAAAAACAAAAGCCCACAACCACAAGGGTTATGAGCTAAAAAAACAAAAATCCGTGTTCACAAACCGACATTCCGCACATCGTTTTTGACAAACTGGAATATAGATCAAAAATGCGT
>JALTMC010000229.1 GCA_027005175.1 Myxococcales bacterium | reverse complement strand
CCATCCGTGGTTGTTTTTTCCGATGGTTGATTGGCGGGAGAACATCCTACCAGCACTAAGCCTGTGGCCAATCCTAAAATAGCGAAACCATACTTTAAATTACTTTTCAACAAGAATAATGACATACGTTCAGACTCCTTTTTCAGTCGTACCAATTTGAGAAAAGAAACAGTTTATCAACATGAGAATAAAACGTTTCTTTGTTTTTGGGCCACTACGATTTACACGAAACTTTTTGCGATGGCAAGAGGAGAAAAGCAAAGAATGTCTCTTCTTGTGGTAAGAAAAAATCGTGTAAATCTGTGTTTTGAGTGGAGGGCAGGTTGTTAATCTTGTGTGAGGATATGAGCCATGGGGCTGGTTTGGGAGTGAGTGGGTAGAGTGGTTGTTTTGGGGGCTGCTTTGGGTTGCATCACAAAAAACAGCACGATGCTTGTGGCAACGGTTGCAAGGCCAACACCTGCAAGAGTCCAGCCCATTGGCAGCGTTGTGGCAGCCGTTTGGTGTGCGTTGTCCATTTGCTTGATGCGGGTTTGAGTCTCATTTGCAGCGACCATTGCTAAACGTTCCGTGGCGTTTTTGTTTGCCGCCTCTTGAGCAAGGTCCTTTGCGAGTTTATCCCGCTCTCCTGTTTTGGTGACACCAAGGCCTAGCAAAGCACCACCGCTGCCAGCGAGCACCAGGCCAGAGGCCAGAACAATCCAGGGGACTGCGCTTGATCTTCTCTGCACTTTCAAGGGTGTGGGAGTCTTTCGTGTAAGAACCGCTCCCAACAGAGTCACTGTACGGGCCTGGCCGGGAGAAACAATCACCTGCTTACGAACCACCTTGCCATTTTCATAACGAACTTCGATGCGAAATCGTCCTGGACGAACCGATTTGTTCCATTGGGGGGGTGAGATATGTTGGATCTTATACTGATACCCAGTGACCTTTACCGTTGCACGCTGTCCGGGTGCCGTGATGATAGACAGCGGGGTGTATTTGATCAGATGGAGCAATTCCAAAATATTGCCCCGAGCCTGCCGACATAAATATTTTTTCTGACAAAGATCTTCCTTGAGATACTGCCGCAACATCCTAACGGCTTGTTCTCGACGATAAGCTGCGACCTCTATATTTTGTTGCAAACTCGCCGCTTTTTGAAAGGCCAAAGATGCGTTGCGAATGGTCTGACCTTTCAGATAGCGCTGGATCTTTGAAAGCTGTAATGCAGAAGGCATCTTGCTTGCTTTCTTCTGAAAACACTCTGCCGCTGTGAGGTATTTTTTGGCCTGAAACAGTTGTCCACAATTGACGCTCTGTGCCCAGGCCAATGAACCCAGGCTAGGCCATACCATCCCAGAAAACATAACGAAAGTAATCCATGTCGCGAAAGTTCGATAGTTGCATGAGCAGGGGATTCGAGCACACACTTTGACTACCTCCTTAAACAATTGGAAGCGGAGATTCCGCCCTTGTCGGCAGAGAGGAGTCGGACCCGAATGGTGGAACGTTGAGGAACACGGAAAATACATAGGGCATATCCTTCTTGAACAATACTTATTCGTCGGGTTTGTGTGGAGACACAAATGAAACGAGAGGAGATCCTTTTCCACGTACCACCCTCTGTCGTGATCTCAGCGTTGCTACTTAAGAAGGGCCTAATCCGAACGGGTCTCCATCCTTGAGAACAAGGAGAGGCAGGGCGGACCGGAACAGGTCTGCGTACGACCACACGCTGAAAGCGTCGTCTTCTTGTGCGACGCTGCCTTCTTGTGCGACGTCGTTTTCTTGTGCGACGTCGTCTTCTTGTGCGGCGTCGGGCTTTGGGTTCAACGGGAGAGTCGTCACCTTCATCAGATACTTCTGAGCCTGCATCGTTGGCAATGGGTGGTGTGACAACGGCAGCGCGTTGTGGGCGAACTCGTGGTAGGGAGCCGGTAGGCTGTTTTTTGTGAGTTGGTGTGAGCGCGGCAATGCGTTGCGGGCGGGCCTTCGGTCGAATGGGAGCCATGGGCTTTGGTGTGTTTCCCTCGACTTGTTGGGAGGATTGCTTTTGCTTCGATCGTTTTTGCGATCGACTCTGAAGCCAGCCCCAGGTTCCCACACTCAACACCAAAACAGCAGTCAGAGCGATGCCGATGATGCTGCTCCAATTTCTGGTGGTCTCTTTTTCCAGGGGAAACATAGCTGTCTCTTGCCATGAATCTTGGTGGGCCAGGGGGTTTCCGGAGCGAGCAGCATCAGCGAGAGCCTGAGATGGGGCCTCTGTATCAACTTGGTTGGGTAGGCTCTTTCCGATATGCTGTTTTGAGTATTGCCCTGTGGGTACAGGTGTTATCATGCTTGGGTTGGCGATCGCCGGAGGGAGGAGCGAGGGTTGGGAGGTTGTGGAGGCTGTTAAGTGGGATGTGGGTGTTGTGGCACTGAAGCCTGTGGCCTCCTGAATGGCATCCCAAAACTCCAACACATTGTTGTAGCGATCTTTTGGTTTCTTCTCTAACGCTTTGAAGAGTACAGCCTCTAAAGCAGGTGATACATCTTGACGTTGGGGTAAGATCTCATGGATGGGAGGTGGCTCTTTGTACAGCTGGGCATTGATAAGATCTACCATCGAATCATGGCTGTGACCTTTTTTGCCTGTCGCTGCGACAAAAGGATTAATGCCTGTCAGCAGCTCATAGAAGATCACTGACATGGCGTAGATGTCTGTGCGTGCGTCGATCTCCAGGTTCATGGCTTGCTCGGGTGCCATGTAGTGTGGTGTTCCCACCAAACCCTGGGTTAAGTTCACATCGATGTTTTCCGTAAGGGGCTTCGCGATACCCCAGTCCAACACTTTCAAGTAACTGTCATGTGCTCCTTTTGTCATCAACATCATATTGTCGGGCTTTAAATCCCTGTGGATCACACCCGCCATGTGAGCCGTGTGTAAGGCATCGCTGAGTTGACCCATGATATCCACGCACCACTCCAAAGGGGGAAGATGTGTCTGCTTTTGGATGAATTGTCGCACTGACATGCCACGAATGAACTCCATGACATAAAAATATCCGAGATGTGGAAGCTCACCAAAGTCATCGTAGATCCGTACAATGTGGTCATTGCTTTCAGACAACTCAGCCGTCACCTGTACCTCACGGAAAAAGCGTTGAACCGTTGTGCTGGTCTTGAGCATCTCTTCTTTGATCACTTTGACCACACGATCGGCATTGTGCCGGAGCTTTACATGTCGGGCCAGATAGACTGTCCCCACTGCCCCCTGTCCAACAATCTGGAGCAGGCGATACTTCCCTGCAACCTTCATCAGGGGAAACTTGCATTGTAGGCAAAAGCTCGGCATTGAGCCGACCCCGTGATATGGCGTTAAATCCGTATCACACTTGGGGCAATGATCCAGTTTTTCCTCTACTTGGTGCATCTTATGATCTTTCCGTGGAGTTCCGAGTTTTAACCAGAGCCGTGCGAAACTTACGTCTCTCGTGATCGTTCTGTGGAGTTCCGAGTTTTGACAAGAGCCGTGCGAAACTTATGTGTGAGCCCAGCCAGAACTTTTCTTAATAACGTCCCCTCTTCACTTTTGGATTGTACGAGCGATCCGAAATCCTCGCAATGGACTTCGCTCTGAAGGCTTCTTTTGCTCGCGATTAGCACCCCTGCATAGGCTTGGTGTGGATTCATAGCTGCCGCCTTTGACCACACGAGGCTCGTCTTGCTGGGATGGTGCTGGACCAATACGGTTTTGACTGCTTCCCGCAAAAGTAGCACTGTAAATATCAAAAACCCACTCTTCCACATTTCCACTTAAATCATATAGCTTCCACCGATTGGGGTCTTTTTTCTTCACTTCGTTGGGCTGATCTCCCTGTTGTTTGCAATACCAACCGATCACGTCGAGTTTGTTATCATTGTAGCAAGTATTGCGATCGTTTTCGTTGGGCGGAACCTGGTCTCCATTGTAGTAGGACTTGTAACTTTCTCCTGCCCGATAACCAAACATCCACTCGGTCTCGGTGGGGAGACGATATCCCTTGCAGTCTGTGACATACTGAGATTCGGAGACCAGCGCACCATCCACCTCGCATTTAAGCTGAGACTTTATACCCTCAACCTTACCTTCCTGGGGATCGGGTGTACATTTGAAGCACGTTTGTAGTTTGTTCTTACGCGACAATAACACCGTGTATGCCGCAGCTTCGTGCCAGTTGATATTGTTGACAGGCTTGTTGTCGGATGGCTGCGATGTCCCTTTGTTCTGGGACGGATTGTATCCCATGAGGTCCTGAAACTGCTTTTGCGTGACTTCTGTCTGGCCCAAAGAATAGTTGTAGGTAAAGTCTATGTTGTACGTTTTCGGCTCTCCTGATCGTTTCGATGGATCCGAACTGGGTGTGCCTATATTTAAGGTCTGCTCTTTGGCCAGAACGATGACTTCCTGATCGACCTGACACACCAACTTACCTCTCACACAAGAAAATTGACCTCCTGCTCCAATCCCTTGGCCCGCTTGATTCTTAAATTCACAGGTCTTCTTCTGCTCGGGAAAGCTCTCATCAACACGACCATCGCAGTTGTTGTCTTTGCCATCACATGTCTCATCTTGTGGAAGTTTCTGGTTGGTACAGAGACTCCAAAAAGTATCAACGCAACTTTGGGTTCCGGCCTCACAAACCCCTTTGCACGCTGTTCCATCCTCTTGGCAACCACGTTCTCCTGTAAAACACTTACGAGAGGCTCCAGCAGTGCAAGACTCTGCTTTGCAGATTCGATTGATCCCACAAAAGAGTTGAAATCCAGGGCCTTTGCAGTCAGCATCAGAGCGACAAGGCAACCCATTTCGCAGCGGAGTGTTACCAACACAACCGTACAAGACAACCCAACTCAATCCCACAACAAACCAAGCAGAAATACGTAAACCTTTGAACCACATGAAATCCATCCTTCTTTCGTAACGATCTCCAATCTAACGAATCAAAACCGCAGGGTCAATCTTCTTGTGGGGAAGTGACATTCCCTACCTGACTCAAAAGGATGCTTCACGTAGACTCTCTTCCCTCGGAGTTCTCGGCTCCCTCGGAGTTCTCGGCTCCCTCGGAGTTCGGGGACTCCTCGGCTCCCTCGGAGTTCTCGGAGTTTTTAGCGTCATCTGTTTCTTGATTTCCTTCGGTGGTTTCTGTGTCTCCTGCTTGGTCAGGCTCTTCTTCTGTGTTGGTGATGGGAGCTACAAGGGGTTTGAGAGGTCGAGCCAAGGCTCGGTTTTTCATGGTTCCCCAGAGGTTTTCGATGATTCGGTCATCGACGACAGCCATACGGCTGCGGACACTCATTTCCAGGCGGAAAAACTCTGGAACGCCAGTGACTTCAAATAGCATCTTGGCGGTCTTCATTATTCGCGACAGGTAGCTAAACAGGCTACCTTCCTCTTCTTCCAGTTTGTAGCGTTCCACAAAGTCCATAAAGGAATATCGCTCGTTCTCTAGGATGCTCCACACCGTTTTGGGCCGTTTGCCACCATGCAACTCTGGGTGAGGTAGATAACCTAGAAACTCCTGATGTATCTTTTCGATATCCGTGAGGGGGTAGGGGAATTTACGGTCGTACTCTGCCTCGATATCGTCCCAAGTCACCGTATCGCCTTCATATCGACGCTCTCGTAAACGAGTCCGGATCCATTCGCGTTTTTTTTCGTAGTTTTTGCGATCCAGCTTTTGCTGGATGACATTGTGGTCTACAAGGTATTCGACCAATTCCACGATTTGGTCATAGTTCAGGTCATGATTCATCAAGCAGTAATATACGAACAGTCCATCGATACCGCGCAGGTGCCCAACCATCCAACCTCGCACCTGGATCCCATTTTCATTGATAACCCCAAAGGCTTTCAGGTTGTTGGTGATCTTTACAAGTTGTTTGTGATATTCGCGCTTGCCGTTATCGTCGAGCAAAAGCTTATCGATAACGACACGGATATCGAGTTCTGTGGGTGGGGTCTTCAGGTGTCCAGGGCGTGACACCAGCGATGGCGGCAACGGGCCTTTGTGCCGCTTCTTTGTGCCTTTGTCCTTCTTCACGCCCTCTGTTGCTTGGGTAGAGCCGGTCTCTTCTTTCGTTACCTTTTCCGCAGGCGTACTCTCTTCCGTTACTTTCGCTGCTCCCTCCACAGAGTGGACCGATTGTTGTGTTGTTGTTCGAGTGGATTCGACCGCTTCTTTTGTGGCCTTATCACCTGGGTCCTTTGTCACTTTTGCTGGCTCTTTGGCTTCCAGTGTCTCGGATGAGGTTGTTTTTTTTCTCGTCGATTTCGCTGTTTCTTCAGTTAATTCCGATTT
>JALTMC010000228.1 GCA_027005175.1 Myxococcales bacterium | reverse complement strand
GATGGGTAGGGGTCAGTTCATTGGGGTTTGGGATGGATGGGTAGGGGTCAGTTCATTGGGGTTTGGGATGGATGGGTAGGGGTCAGTTGAGGTATTCGATCTCGAAATAGAACCGGTGAACTTCTTCACATCGCATGCACTCGCATACAGCGACGTGCATTTTTTTGTGATGACTCATCGCTGTGACACCGTGGTTTTGGATATTTGATTGGGCGCAGACATAGACTTTGCCTCCGCAGTGACAGCGTTGTTGGCGAACGAAGGTATCGATCTGTCTGGAGTGGTGGATCATTTCTGCTGTGGCAGGGGTACGTCCTGGAAGTTGGATTTGCTTGACCTTGGCTTGTCGTTTTTTTCGTTTGCGACGGTACGCAGCCCCTAGGATCACAGCAATCAAAAGAACGAAGATCAGGCCTTCCATCGATATCTCCTAGGTTTGCGGGTTTGATTTTTTCTGTAGAGGATAGAGATTTTGCGCCTTTGAGGGTCAATCCAGTACGGCACTCACGGTCTCGACGACGTCGTTGACTTTGGATAGAGATTTTGCGCCTTTGAGGGTCAATCCAGTACACTGTCTTGCACGAACCTCCGGGTTGGTTCAATGTGTCGTTTTATCGGAAAGAAGCGGGAACATCAAGGATGGATGCTTCTGTTTTCCGAAGATCTTGCTAGGATAGAATGGAGTTTGGGAAGCCATGCAGAGGCTGCGGTTGCGTTTATGTTTCTTGGGTTTGGTTTGGTTTGGTTTACTTTCTGTGACCAAGGGATGTGGCCCACCACCTGTGTGCCAGCCTGATGCTCGAGTGAGCACTTTGACAGTGAATCCCAATGGCAGTCCCTGTCAATACAAGTGTGAATGTAACAATCAGGTGTACACAGGGTTTTGCAATGAGCAAGGCTTTTGCGATTCGATTCCTCGGGGGGATTGTCCCAAACTCGGTGTCAAAGACGGCTGCTTTGTTCGACCGAAGCCGAAAAAAGATGGTCTGATTTGTCCGTCAGGGGCTGGTATTCGAACCTGCCAACCCGATTATTTGCGGCTACAAAAATGGGGTGATTGTGAGCTGTTGAATAAGGTTACGGATGAAAACTCGCCACAAACTTGTGGGGATGGCATCGACAACGATTGCGACGGAAAGGTTGATCGTTCGGATGATGGTTGTCGGGAGTATTGTTTTCCTGGTGAGACCAAGTCTTGTTATACAGGAAAACCCAAAACGCAAAATGTGGGTGTGTGTGCGGCGGGGCGTTTGTTGTGTGATCCTGCTACTGGAAAGTGGCCTGTGTCTAAGGCGGCGTGTCGGTTTGATGTAAAGCCTCTGCCTGAAGTATGCAACGGAAAAGATGACGACTGCAATGGCAAAGTGGACGATGGTTTGCCAAAGTGTGTCTGTGACAAAGAGGGTACTACACAGCCTTGTTATACAGGGCCACATAGCACCGAGAACCAGGGGATTTGCAAGACAGGGACACGGGTATGCAAAAATGTCGATGGGAACAAGTATTGGGGAGCCTGTCAGTCAGAGGTCTTGCCCAAAGCCAAAGAGGATTGCAACAACATTGATGACAACTGCAATGGTTTGATCGATGAGGGCTGTCCTTGTGTGGGTGATGCTGTTCGGAGTTGTGGAACGGATGTCGGTGAGTGTCGCAAGGGAGAGCAGCGATGTTTGGGGGGGGCGTGGTCCAAGACATGTTATGGAGAGGGATATCCCATTCCGGAATTATGTGATGCCAAAGACAACAACTGCAACGGATTGCTTGATGAATACATCAACCCCAAAGCTTGTATCACAACGTGTGGGAAAGGGGTTGCCTCCTGCAAAGGGGGGCAATGGGTATGCGAAGGACCCGAGCCCAAGAAAGAGACCTGCGACAACACGGATGAAGACTGTGACGGTCGCGTCGATGGCTTTGCGAAATCCTGCCAGACCTCTTGTGGTCAGGGGAGTCAGTTTTGCCTGAAGGGCTCTTGGGGACCCTGTACACCCAACAAAACCAAAGCAGAAGAATGCAATGGAAAAGATGACGACTGCAATGGCAAAGTGGACGATGGGTTAATCAGGCTGTGCAAGACAGCTTGTGGCAAAGGCACTGATCTTTGTCTTGCAGGAAAATGGACTTGCTTTGCGCCAGAACCCAAGTCCGAAGTTTGTGACGGTTTCGACAACGACTGCAATGGCAAAGTAGACGACAGCCCACAGTGCAAGTGCAAGCCAGGGGCAGTCCAGGCATGTTCACGGGCCAAGGGGACCTGTGTCCGAAAGGCCGATGGTTCTATGAATTGCAAGGGCCATTGTAAAGCGGGGAAGCAGGTCTGTGCAGGGGGACAGTGGGGGCCTTGTGTGGGCGAAATCCTTCCTCAGTCCGAAGTCTGCGACAACAAAGACAACGACTGCAACGGCCAGATCGATGATCAGGTGACACGAGATTGTTATGCTGGAAATGCTGGATGCCGCTGGTTGCCAGGAGGCGGATACAGTTGTCAAAGTCCCTGTCAGGTTGGCAAGCAGACCTGTAAGGCTGGACAATGGGGGCAGTGTGCCGGACAGGTTCTGCCACAGCAAGAGATTTGTGACGGCAAAGACAACAATTGCAGTGGAAGAGTTGATGAGGATCTGCTTAAGATTTGTACAACAGCGTGTGGCTCTGGCTTCGTTAGTTGCAAAGCAGGAAAGTGGACCCAATGCTCCGCACGCAAACCCCAAAAAGAGATTTGCGACAACCAGGACAATGACTGCAATGGCAAGGTGGATGACAATGTGGTCCAACCATGCAAGACCAAGTGCGGTGTTGGACAGCAGTCGTGTACGTTGGGTCGGTGGAGCACCTGCACGGCAGCCAAGCCTCAGGCCGAGATCTGTGACGGCAAAGATAACGACTGCAATGGGCTGCCTGATGATGGACTCAGCCGCCCCTGCTTCTCCCGGAACTTGGGGTGCTATCGCACATCACAGGGTTCTTATACCTGTCAACAGCCTTGCAAAGCGGGCACACAAACCTGCCAATCCGGCCAGTGGAGTTCGTGTTCAGGAGAGATCGTACCTCAGACCGAGATCTGTGACGGCAAAGACAACGACTGCAACGGCCAAGTGGATGAAGCTCTGGTCCAAAATTGCAAATCAAACTGTGGCACTGGGCTTGAGTTTTGTCGCTCTGGCGCGTGGGTTAATTGCACCGCACCCAAGCCTCAAAAAGAACGCTGTAATGGGATCGATGATGATTGCAATGGAAAGCCCGACGACAATATCTTTCAGCCTACATGTACAGGCACTTGTGGCAAAGGCAAGGTCGTATGCCAACAAGGCATTTCGGTGTGTAAAGTACAAACGGTGAGTCAGGAACTTTGCAATGGAATTGACGATGATTGCAACGGTAAGGTGGATGACTCTTTTCCTGAAAAGGGCAAGCCCTGTGTGGACAGTAGGGCCAAAGGGGAGTGTCGACAAGGTACGTATACTGCGTGTACATCCGGCAAGTTAGTCTGTACAGGAAGCCTCTCCAAGTTGGAGGTTTGTGACAACAAAGACAACGACTGTGACGGGAAAGTTGACGAAGGAATTATGGGTTGTGTTTCCACGGTAGCAGGGACATGTCTGACGGTTGGAAACAAAGATGGGCCAGCTTTGAAGGCACAGCTTTCTTCTCCGATCAGTGTTCAGTGGGCACGTGTATACAATACCAAAACCAAGAAGCTTGATGAGTCTTTGTTGATTGTAGACTTTGGAAATCATCGAATTCGGCGTCTGGACTTCGTTACAGGGATGGTTGTCACTTGGGCCGGGTCCACATCTGGGTTTGTCAACGCTGATCGACTCAAGGCCAAGTTCTTCTTCCCCGAAGATCTCGCAGGACCCGATGAGTTTGGCAACTTCTTTGTTGGAGAGGGTGGTAACCGCCATATCCGTCAAATCAACAAACAAGGTCAGGTCACGTCATTCTCTGGAATTGCCGGACTTACGAGCGCAGGCTTTCGCAATGACTCTGCCCTATTCTCCAAATTTAACAACCCACGCGGATTGTTTGTGTTAAAAAATAATACCCTGATTGTTGCTGACCATATCAATCAGCGAATTCGCTCTGTGGATCGCAATGGATTTGCTGGAACTATCGCTGGAAACGGAGGCTCCGGAGCTGTTGATGGAACTCTATCAAACGCAACATTCTTTTTTCCCGCTGATCTGGTGGCCTTGAACGTTCAGAAGTACTATGTCGTGGATACTGGCAACTCACGTATCCGCGTGATTGACTTGGTCAAGTCCAATGTGGCCACTCTCGCAGGTAGCGGACGTGGCTACAAAGATGGTACAGGTCGTCAGGCTCAATTCGCCACTCCTGTTGGCATCGCTATCGATAGCAAAGGGCACCTCTATGTGGCAGATACAGGGAATCACTGCATTCGAAAAGTGACTCAGCAAGGCGTTGTGACTACGATCGCTGGTATCTGTAAAACACCAGGCTACAAAGATGGAGTCGCCGCAAAAGCTCTCTTTTTCCGCCCCCAACGCATGTCTTTCGACGCTCAAGATAACCTCTACGTCGCTGATTTTGGCAACCACTGCATACGTAAGATCGCACTACCGTAGCCCAGTCCATCAGTTTCTCCAAATCAACCAACCTGTTTGTGGCAAAACATGGTATGGTATCGGGTGATGTTCTGAACGGAACGGTGATCCGTTTTCAACCTTGAGTGATTCTTTTGAGGTTAGATTTGACGAACTGGAACAAGAGTTATTGTATCTGTGAAGATCCTGTGGAGCCTGTGGAGTTTGTTCCAACGCCAGAGGTCGCGCCAAAGGATGATTCGGAGATCCAACGAGTTGGGGTTCTGATCAATACAGTTCATGATGGTGACCTTATCCCGCAACCGTATTGGAGTGCGTTGCACGAGGAGTGGGGCAACGATGATGAGCGGATGGCGGAATTTGACTTTGACTACGTGCGCGAGCGGGATTGGGGTTCTGATCTGGTTGCGGCGGCGATGGTACAGTCTCTCAACAAGTATGGCTTTCGATGTGAAGGGTACCAGCGAATTAAAATCGCTCGGGTGCTGATGGATTTTGGACGATTTCCCGGACATACCCGTCTTCATGCAGACCACCTGGATCGATTTGCCATCAACTATCCGTTCTCTTATATCCTGGATTTCCACCTGAAGAAACATTTGTTAGAGAACTATTACGACGAGATCTCCAGTCGTATGGAGCCGATAGTGGCTCAGAAGATGATCATGATATCGATACATACCTATGATCGATACAATGAAGCTGGAACAGAGCGTCCTCTGACCAGTGTGATCAATCGCCCGATGTCGTACCAGCTTCACTCCACCATGCCCTTCGACTTTTTTGACCCGATCTATCCTCCTGTGTTGGGCGAGTATACAGCCGACCGACGATTAACACATCGCCTGGCTTTGATGTTGGAGCGAGCAGGGTTTCCCTCCGCTGACAACTATCCTTATTTGCTTCCCAGCGGAAGCATGGAGGTTCGAGCCCAAGTCTGGTTGTTCTTTAAGCACCTCTGCAAACACTTTGAAGAGGCATACCCAGTGACCAAAGAGAGTGAGGCATACCAGCGTGTATGGAATATGCTCTTGGACACCAACCTACGCTCTGCGGAAAGTGAAAATCTACGAAGCTATCTTCATATGTTTCGCAAAGCTCCAGAAGGTCAAGTGGCCTCGTTTGCGGAGTCACGACGGGCCTATGAACAGATCAAAAACTTTCTGCACCAGGAAGAAGAGAAACTTGTAAAAGAGTATCGAACTTCTCCTTATCGACCGAGCTCTTTGGGAATCGAGGTACGCAAAGATTACGTTTGGGAGTTTGCAGACAAAGCGTGCAGACAGCCCCTTGGACCTCGACCCGACAACGCAAAAAAAGTAGCCGATGTTTTAGCTCAAGCCTTGCTTCGCTATCTCAAAGAAGACCGCACCAACGATTTGTCACAACCACCGCAAATCTAACTCGATAAATCGGGTGTGTTGCGACATAGAACAATGATTTAATAACTTGAACATCTCGAATCGTATCTGTGAGAACATTCCGGTTTTTCGACAGACGCACTTGTTCAACTTCTTTGGTCGCCATTCCTCTGTCTCTCTCTTTCAGCAGCTCAGACTTGATTTGTGTTCACCATTGAGACAAGCCTGAGCCTCAACATCCAACAACAACTTCCCCTTTCTTTGGGACTGTCGCAAATTCGCAACGACTCCAAAGAGTCTCACCATCCTACCCATCCACGAATACTGCGAAAATCACTTTATGATCCGCCGGACTAAAGTCCAGCTCTGAGAAACGAAGTACCCTGAAGGGCACTGGAACAT
>JALTMC010000227.1 GCA_027005175.1 Myxococcales bacterium | reverse complement strand
CCCTTGGGACTTACCCCATGACTATATCATGTTGCCTCGCAGACCCGTACTTTCGTGCGGGGCGTCATATCGGCGGCGCAGGCCAACACGGAACCATCGCTCAAAGTCTCGTTGTAGCACTAGAACGCTGAACGTAAATTATGTATCGCTGAAGTAGCCCAATTTGGCAGAGGCGTCTGGCTTAGAACCAGGAGGTTGAGGGTTCGAAACCCTCCTTCAGCACTCAAGACCTTGAAGTATTTTTGTCGCAGTGGCCCAATTTGGCAGAGGCATCAGCCCGAGGAGCTGAAGGTTGTGGGTTCAAATCCCACCTGCGACACAACACACGAGCCCGGATGTGACGGACTCAGCGGGGTGGTCACCTGTCGGGTTTGCATACAAATCCCACCACGACATTAAAATATTATCACCGCCCATAAGACAACTTGGAATAAACCCAATCCTACAAAGACGACAAAGACGGGTGCTCACCAAGATACCGGCGATGATCTAGCTCGAAAAGGGACCTTACGCGACGTACCAAAACAGAGAAAGGGGCTTTACATGACTTGCTGGGGAAGGGGAAGGGGCTCGAACCATATCTTAACCAGCAACTCGCTCCATCACGCGGAGTAAGCTTGCTTTTACTTCTTCAGCGAGAGGTGCAACATCTGGACGATTAACGACCTCAAACATCTTGATGGGATCGATAGCAGATGCCATCACATTGCCGTTGTCTTCCTGAGACAATACAACATTGCATGGCAACAACAAACCAATCGGTAGCTCAGCTTGCAACGCGTGATGTGCCAGCTTTGGATTGCAAGCACCCAGTATGACATACGGACGAAAATCTGCATCGATTTTCTTCTTTAAAGTAGCTTTCACATTGATCTCCGTGAGTATACCAAAACCTTCTTCTTTCAAAGCAGCTTCGATAGCCTCACGCGCTGCCTCTATACCGACAGGTCCAAGGTTTTTTGTAATGCCATATTCTGGGCTTCCAAAGCTCGTATTCACACTTTCCGACATGATACTGTCTCCTGTTACTCATGAGAGTGATTAGGTTGATTAGGTTGGTTGGGTTGTTGCTTTTCCTCCGGAAAGCAGGCTCCACTCATTCACGTAGAGACTCCCATTTTGGGTAAGATCCACAGTTGTAGGGCAAGGTAGACACCGATAAAAAGAAAAGCTTCCCAGTTCATAAAGCTAACATCTCGCGTAAACGTTGTTTGGAAGGAACACCCACAATCAGATCTTCAAGGTGTCCACTTCGAAAAAGCAAGAGAGTTGGGATCGAGCGAATTCGAATAGTATCAGCCAACAAGGGCTCTTCATCCACATTGACTTTTGCGATAATGGCCTCACCCTTGAGTTCTTCGTTGAGTTCATCAAGTAAAGGCTCCATCACACGACAGGGCTTGCACCAGGGTGCCCAAAAATCGACAAGTACAGGGACAGAGTCATCTCGCAACACAACATCTTGAAAGTTCAAAGCAGTTAATGAAATAGGTTGCTTTGTCATCATTGTATCCTTTGAGTGCCCGAATTGGCGTACCCCTAAGGAGACAAATCACGATAGAAAGGTAGCAAATTTTTTTGGAAGAGTTTATTCCTCCTGGGAGAGTTCGACTTCACTCTCCACACTCGCGGTCTCTTGTACAATACGAGAGACGTCGTAGTACTTGAGATTGAGAAGCACAGGAAAGACATCATCTCGAAGGAAGAGCAGGTCCATCGGTTCATCGACCCGGCTGAACTGAGCAGCGTACTCACCGAAACGCTCGGTGTTGAGGGAAAAGGTAACCTCCACCAGAAGATGCTCCACCCACTCACCTGATTCGGGAATGCCGACCACCCCAGCATCAGCCATACGTTGCATATCTTCGGGTGCAACCATAAGCGTGAGTTCACCATGAGAGATCGTGTCGTCGAGTAAGCCACAACGGAGTTCTCCACGGCTTGGAGCGAGCATCAGACCGGGTGCTATCAGCAAAATGGTGTTGTCAGGCAACGTCAACTCATGGAGAATTTCACCTGAGGTAAGATCAAATCCGATGTGCATGAGATACTCCTAGTTCTGTGAGCTTAAAAGAAGCGTTAAGACTTTCGACGACGGGGTAAGATACCTTCAAACTTTGCAATAATTCCAAGCATCACTTCGTCAGCCCCACCGCCAATGGAGACAAGTCGAGCATCGCGAAAATAACGAGCGATAGGATATTCCTCCATATAGCCCATTCCACCGTGGAATTGCATACAGGTGTCAGCAACCTCACGAGCAAGTCGGGCTGACTTGAGCTTGGCCATTGACACTTCTTTGGTGACATCCTCACCTTTGATCATCTCACGAGCACAATGGTAGTTAAACTGCTTCAGAATCTCCAGCTCTGTCAGAAGCTCCGATAACTTAAAATGAATCCATTGGTTATCAATTAAAGGCATACCAAAGGTCTTGCGTTCACGACAATACTCGATCGTCATACGAACGATTCTCTCAGCTCCTGTTGTCGCCATAATCGAGGCAACCATTCGCTCCTTTTGAAACTGTTGCATCTGTAAGATAAAGCCCATACCCTCTTCACCAATGCAATGCGATTTGGGAACACGTACATTATCAAAAAATAACTCAGCCGTATCACTCGAATGATTCCCTAGCTTTTTCAGTTTGCGACTCACCTTATATCCTGGTGTATTCGTGGGCACAACAATCAACGACATGCCACGAAACCCCGATTCTACGGAGGTTCTAGCCAGTAAACAAAGCCAGTCCGCTTGGGTTCCGTTGGTAATATAAAGCTTACTTCCGTTGATGATATAATCATCGCCGTCTGATTCGGCTCGGGTTTGAATCGCAGCCACGTCAGAACCTGCATTGGGTTCCGTCACGGCGATGGCCGCGACCATCTCCCCACGAATCGCTGGAGCGAGATACTTCTGCTTCAGCTCTTCACTTCCAAAGGCCGCCAAGGCTGGTGTCGCCATATCTGTCTGCACTGCCACAGCCATCGGAATGCCTGCACAATCACACTGACGCCCCAGCTCTTCCGCCAGTATCACATGATAGGAATAGTCGAGCCCCAAACCACCATACTCCTCCGGGTAGGCCATTCCCAAAAAACCTTGCTCTCCCATCTTTCCAAACAACTCATGAGCTGGAAATGTCTCATCCTCCTCCCACTTCTCCACATAGGGGTTGATCTCCGTCTTAATAAACTTGCGTAGACTTTGACGAAACAATTGATGCTCTTGCGTAAACTTCATAACAAAACCCTCTTTCAACCAACGACCTAACTCAATTGAGCCCCAAGATATCTCTTGCTTCGGCAGGTGAAGCAATTTCCCGACCGGCATTACGAGCGTATTGAGCCAATGTTTCCATCAACGGGCCGTTGCCAGTCGTTCGTTCACCATTGGGGAGAAAGAATGTATCTTCCACACCGGTTCGAAGCATCCCTCCAAGCTCTGCTGCACGCTGGTGAACGGGCCAGATTTCAGCACGACCGATGAGCGTGGTCTGCCAGTGAGCCCCCTCTCCTTTGTAACGAAGCAGTAGTTCCAACAAGTCTGAGTCAACAGGCATTCCAGAAGCAACCCCCATCACAAAATTGTACTGTGCGGTCTCTGTCATACCTGCTTTCAGGTACAATTCAACAGAACGCACAATTCCAACATCAAAACATTCAAATTCAGGTCGTGCACCAAGTGCATTCATCGCATCGAGCATCTCTCCGACCTTCTCAACGGGGTTGTCAAAGAGCATAGGAGGCCATGCCCAGGCTCCGTTGCTGCGAAGCTTCAGGTAGTTGAGACTGCCTGCATTGCAAGCGGCAATCTCTGGCTTGATCGCTTCCATACAAGCAAGGGGACCAGAGACATCAGGGCCGATTAATCCTGTGGTTTGGTTGATAATCACCCCTGGGCAAGCGTCTCGAACAGCATCGCTACAAGCCCTTGCCACCGCAGGGTCCCATGATGGAAGATGACCGAGATCGGGCTCCTGGCATCGAAAGTGTATATGCACAATGGATGCACCCGCATCATAAGCTTGCTTTGCTGAAGCCGCCATCTCCTTCGGTGTCACAGGCACAGGATGCTGCTTTGGATTCGTCAAAACACCGTTCAGAGCACAGGTTAGAATTGCTTTGTCCATTATCGTTCCTTGTGGTAAAGGACGTGCATAGCTTGTCCGATGACACGCCCTCAAAGGGGAAAACTTCCAAGTGCGATCCAATTTTTATTCATCATTCATATATGGTATCGATGAAAGAACGCAAGAGTCTGTTCCAACTCGACCTCGTACAAATCGCTGGAGTTTCCTGTGCAGCACTATGTTGAGAAAGCTTTGTTCCTTGTAAAAGTCTCACGGCCTGGCTTTTACGTAACCACATTATGGTTCTTTTTGCTGCCTTTCGGCCAGCGTGATATGTTCGGTTCCTGGGTCTTTTGGCTCGGTTGCTTCTATGTCTGCTTTCCCCTTGGTCTATTGATGTATGGCTGGAATGACCTGATGGATATCGAGACGGACAAACACAACCCACGCAAAGATAGCTTTCTGTTCGGTGCCCGACTCGATCCGTCACAAACCCCATGGCTGGTCAAGTCCATGGTCTGGTTCCAGCTCCCTTTTCTAGGCTTGTTTGTATGGATCGCAGGGTACAAAATGTTGTTGTGGTTTGGCTTAATGCTATTCGCCAACGTCCTCTACAACGGCCCTGGACTCGGCACCAAAAACTATCCCGGCCTCGATATACTCAGTCAGGTCGGATATCTGCTCATCTTTGTGTTGAGTAGCTGGCTCAACAATGTTCCACAGCTCCCCCTCACAACGATGGCTTTCGCAGCCCTCTTTGCCATGCACAGCCACCTGTTTGGACAGCTCATGGATATCGAAGCGGACCGCAAAGCGGGTCGAAAAACAACTGCCAATGTCATCGGTATATTCCCAGGAAAATTATTGCTGGTTGCCATCCTTATCACAGAGAGCATCATCTTGTGGCAACGCGATATCATTGTTGCAGGATTTCTCATGGTGAGTGCTGCTATCTTTACGATCGATGCTTTGTTTGTCTTTCGAGGGCGAGCCTACCCTTCCCTTGTCGTCAAGGTCTTTTTTATAAGCTGGAACCTGATCGCTGTCATCAGTATGCATTGGCTCTGGGCTCGCGGAACACTCGTTGGACACTAACCCGCGACCCACAACGATGAATCACCATAAGACAGAGGATGATACTATGCGAAAAACCCGGTTGTTCTGGACCTCTTTGTGGGCACCCTTATTGCTGTTAACACTACCCGCTCCAAAAGCCACCGCACGACGTCGCTGTAGACTAGCCATCCAACCAGCATCATGGTTTGAAAAAGCACAGGCTACCGCCGACCGCTCTAGCCTAAAGCTATCTTTTCGTGCGAGTGGTTACCAACCTGTCAAACGCAGTTTTTTAATCATGGCTCGTATCGTACCAGGTGTGAATCAACCAGCCTTTCAATACTACAGTCTCGGTGACACCGGCTTTGCCTACTCTCCAGGAAAATACTGGCCCGCCTCTACGATTAAGATTTGGGCTGCGGCTGGAGCGTTAATGACACTGCGAAAATACAAACTCGATGGCACTGCCAAAATCCATTTTCGCGACAGAATCGGAAGCTTCCGTGGTTCCGTATCCCGCATGTATCGCAGATTAAACAATAAGATCTACGATCGATTGATGCTTATCGCTGGCCTGGATGACTTGAATGGACTGACCCAAAGCCAGCGAGCACGCCTTGGAATCCCCCGACTTATCTTGCAGATCGCCTACGGAGGCAGTGGCACATTAAACCCTTCCCCTCCAATCTATTACCGCCAAAAAGGGAAAGTGGGCGTTATTCCTTTACGCCGCTCCAAACTCCACTTCCCAAACTGTCCCAAAAATTGTACATCCCTCTTTGAAATCCAAGAGGTGTTAAGACGCATTGTTCTACACAACGAGATCCCCCCATCCGAACGATTTCCCTGGTATCAAAGTGATGCACGACGATGGCGTCGAGCACTGCTTCGATATGGGAAGTGGATTCGTCCCGCTATCCACAAGATCTGGGGACGCAAAGCTCGCGTCTACAACAAAACAGGCAGCGTCTCTGGCTACCATATGCTCGACAATGCCTACATCATCGCTCCCGATGGAAGATACCTCATCGCGCTCGCATCTCCCTGGACCCGACGGATCTACCTCGGCCAACCCGCCGCCCGAAGAGAACTCACAGAACTCGCCAAACAATCCCTGCAAATGTTACAACAAAAACCCACAACACGAGTTGCACTCCAGGCCAATGCAGGCCAAAAACTACGTGTTCGTGTCACACTCCTCTCTCG
>JALTMC010000226.1:2101-6362 GCA_027005175.1 Myxococcales bacterium | reverse complement strand
GATGGTACCTCCCCGGAACCCACTTGTCTGATCTCTTGCTGTGTAGATAAAGCAGAGTCTCCAGAAGAAGCAGAAGAGGGTAACTTCTGCTGTGTGGATAAAGCAGAGTCTCCAGAAGAAGCAGAAGAGGGTAACTTCTGCTGTATGGATGAGACAGAGGGAGGTGGCTTCTGCTCTTCCAGTCCACGGGAAGGAACATCCCACACCGTGGCAGCGGGAGAGGGAACTCTAGAGTCTACCGGGGTGGGATGGGAAAACAATTGTTCCAGATCATTGAGTAATGGATCTTGAGACTCTTGCTTTGTATCAGGCGCAGGGGTTCGTCGTTTAACAACCACAGGCCTGCGCGACGGAGAGACAGGAGCCTGTGAAGATATCGAACTCTGTGATTCCAAGGGTTCTCTAGCATCTTGTTCACGCATCACAGGTAGCTGTTCTTGTGTGCGAGCTTGGGGAGGTGGAGCCAGCAAGGAGGGACGTGAGTCCGGAATAGCCTCATGGTACAGCATCGTACTTTGAGCCTGCGATGCTGTACCTGCCATCGCATGTGGGGCGAGTTGCAAGTGAGGCGACTCTTGCGATTCTCGAACCTGCTGCAGGAGAATGAGGGGGATCTGTGCGTCTTCCAGTGTTGTAAACATGGAGAACGATGACCCCACCTGAGTTTGCTCCATCGCATCTCGCAAACGACGCCCAAGGACTTCAAAGCTTTGTGGTCGCCCTTCCGGCTCTTTTGCCAGCAACTCTCTTTGTAACACTCTCAACTCTTCAGGAAAGCTGAAGCTGAGGTCAGGTGGTATGGCCAAGAAGTGATCGATAATAAGCTTGTGTGGGCTGTGGCTCTGAAATGGAGTATGACCTGTAAGCATCTCATAGAGAGTGATACCATAAGAGTAGATATCACTGGCCGCTGTCAGCTCCTTCTCCCCTCGACACTGCTCGGGTGACATATAAAGAGGTGTGCCAATAAGCTTCCCATCACCCGTAATTGAGCTTGTGCTTTGAACAAGACGTGCGATGCCAAAGTCCAGAATCTTGACCCGCTCTGGCATATGGGGCCGATGCTCCAAGAAGATATTTTCTGGCTTCAAGTCGCGATGAATGATCCCCCGAAAATGAGCAAGAGAGAGGGCAGCGCAGACTTGCAAAGAGATCGATAGCACACGAGGCAAAGGCAGAGGCCCCTCCTGACCCACAACCTCCTTGAGAGTCTTTCCCTCCAGATACTCCATCACCATATAAGGACCAAACTCTGGATCGATGGCGAAATCATTGATGGAGATAATGTTCTCGTGCTCAAGTTGAACAACCGTTTGAGCTTCACGCAAAAATCGCTCGCGCATCCCCGAACGGGTCGCGATCATAGGATGGAGAATCTTGACCGCATAGAGGCGGTTTAATTGAGCGTGCTCTGCCCGGTACACCATCGCAGTCGCACCTTCCCCCACACGCTCCAACAATTGATAGTTGCCCACACGTTTCCCCACCAAGCGATCCCGCAGCGGGGGCAGGGAGTCCTGTATTGCAACACTCTTGTCCGAAGTCGTATCGGAATGGGGAGCAACGCTCTGCTCATTGGGCTTGTGGGGTGATTGACTCACGAGTCTGCCTTGCTCCCTACTGAGAGCATTGAGATGCGAATTAAGGGCTATCGTTTGACCCTCTCTGAAGAAGATACGAATTAAGGGCTATCGTTTGACCCTCTCTGAAGATGCCATAGCTCCAGTCATGATGCAAGAGCACAACCACTCTCCATCCGCCACGGAATTGACAGAAGCAGGGACGACGCGCAAGATGAGAGCCGTTTTTGTCCCTTGGTGTCTCTATCCTGTCCACTCTTACATTTTTCTCGGGAACATCGTATGTTTGCGAAACGTTTTCTTGCAGAGCGATATATACCCCAAGCCGATGAAAGGGATGCATTGGCGGCCGCTGGGATTGTTCGCATCCCTTTGAATGTGCCCTTCCAGGTAGAACCTGTCAATGTTGTGCTGCTTCTCGGTGACCCTCCCGCGCTGATCGATACAGGGATGCGATATCGCGACAACTGGGCCTGCATCAAACGAGGCCTGTCAGAGCATGGGCTCTCCATCTCAGATATCGGCGAACTCTGGCTAACCCATCCTCACCTCGATCACTTTGGCCTGGCAGGTGATATCGCCCAGCACTCAGGGGCACAAGTACGAGCTTGGCACAAAGGGCAGCACCGTTTTGAACAGTATGAAGCGTTGTGGAGTCATGATCGCGAAGGATATCTGTCCTTCCTACGAGCGTCCAATGTCGCGTCAGAGCAGATAGAAGCCGCCCGCCGCTCGCCTTCTCACTTCCATGAGATGGCAGGCCCTGTAGTGATCCACCGACCTGTTGCAGTTCAGGAAGGTTTGTGGATGGCTGGACGACATCGTGCAACCATGTTGCATGTCCCCGGACACAGCCCCTGGTGTACTGCATTTTGGCTCGAAGAATCGGGAATATTACTCGCTGGTGATGCTGTACTTGAGCGAATCCCATCCAATCCGATTTATTACCCAAACGACGTATCCCCCCCCGAGTGGCAAGGTCTGAAGACGTATGCCCGCTCGCTACGCAGACTGCAAGAGCTACCTGTTCAGCGCGTCATACCAGGGCACGGTTTTTCCTTTACCAACCACCGCAAGATCATCTCGCGCTCCCTGCTTCGCCTGGAACAACGTCAAACGCGAATGCGTGATGTGTTGAGCCGAGGACCCAAAACGGTATATGAAGTGGCAGAGGCTGTGTTTAGCCCCCAACTTACCAAAAAAGCCTTATTTTTGGTGATGAGTGAGTCTCTGCGCCACTTGGATTGGCTTGTCTCACAAGGCCAAGCAAAAACCTTCCTTCGAGGAAACCACATCTACTACCAAGCAGACCATCGTTGATGAATCGATGACATTGTCCTCTGCAACCACAGGAGGCTCCCGACACAATCTGCGACACCAAGTTGAATAATAATGCACAGTCTGTTAGTTCTAACAACAAGGTCGTTCCCCAAAAAAGCCCTTCAGTGTTTCTGACAAGAAACTTCTGATACAGGTCATCTGTCTGCTTTTTTTATACTTGTTTGTGAAACCACAGCAATCGATATACATTTGATTGATAGAGAAGCCCATGGCAATTGTTTGCACGGAGTGTCAGTTTTCAAATCCCGAAGGTGCTGAGCGTTGCAAGCGCTGTAAGTTTTCATTTGATGGTGAATGGCCTTCTTTGATTGGGCGCACCATCAACAACTACAAGCTGGTACGACGGGTTGGTGGAGGTGGATTTGGAGCGGTGTATGAAGCCCGCCATATCTCACTCAACAACTCGTTTGCTGTCAAGATCTTACACCCTCGTCTGGCACAAGACTCCGCCTTTACCGACCGATTTCAACGCGAAGCCCATGTGTTGGCGGATCTACGTCACGAAAATGTTCTGCAAGTCATCGACTTTGGCTTTATGGAGGAGCTGGGCTTCTATCTGATCACAGAGTGGTTGGAAGGTCATAGCCTGTTTCGTGTCTTGCGAGCCTATCCCAAGCCCGAGTGGGGCTGGATCTGGGAGCTTTTTTCTCAGCTTTTAGACGCCTTGTCTTACGCTCATGATCGCGGCATTGTTCACCGAGATCTGAAACCGGAAAACCTGGTACTAACATCCGGTAGTCGTGGTCGTATGGTTCTCAAAATCGTAGACTTTGGCATTGCACAGCTTGTGGGTGGGGATCATCTGGAGCAGGGAGAGCAAGACACAGGCCGAAAGCGCTCAAAGTATGCAGTGGGCACTCCCTATTACATGGCCCCCGAGCAAGTCCGAGGAGATGTTCTTCAGATCGGACCACACTCGGACCTATACGCTTGTGGCATCATTTTAACGGAGATGCTCACAGGTCAGAGACCTTTTGAAGGTGCCGGACAACGTGAGACCATGCGCTTGCAGTTGGATGCATTCGCTCCTCGCCTCTCCGAGCTCGACCCCTCTGAGAGCTTTCCTGAAAATCTAGAATCTCTGGTTCAACGCGCCTTACAAAAGGATATTGAGGCACGATTTTCAGTAGCACCTGAGTTCGCACGCTCTCTCGACGCAGCCATGAAGCTGTGTGATGTACAACCTATCGTCACCGACATCTACCAAAAGCTAGAGCCACAACAAAAACAAAGAGCTGCTCGCAAAAAGCGACCAAAGATAGTCTATCGAAAGAAGAAAAAGCCAACGAGCAGTCGTCTGGTATTTGTCTTTGCCGGGTTGGCCCTGCTCAGTGTTGGGT
>JALTMC010000226.1:0-2091 GCA_027005175.1 Myxococcales bacterium | reverse complement strand
GTCCACAACAAAGCTCAAAACATGGTACGACACAAGCCACCCAAGCGTCGAAAGCTTGTGATGCTCGCCGGAGGCTGGAATAAGTTTGCTGCTTCTGCCGATGCGGGAAGCCAAGTACCTGACCATCTTGCACCTCCTGAAAGAACAAATGCTGCGGAGGGAGGAGCCCCTGAAACTCGCACACAGATAGCTCAACCAAACGTTCGCACCTCGCCCCGTCTGCGTCCAAAGCAGCGGCACCGAAAGCCACGAAATCGCCGAAAGACTCGGCCTCGCAAGCGTCACCGTCGCTCTCCCCGCGCCCGGCCGAAGTCGCGATCTTTAGCGAGACCCTTGATTCTGCTGCGCGTTTTGAGTAAACCCACTGGGGCTGACGTGTACCTCAACGGAAAGCGGCAAGGAAAAACACCAGCAGCTTTGCGTGTAAGGCGAGGCAGCACGGTCCGTGTAAAGCTCAAGAAAAAGGGTTATGTGGCCAAAACTATCTCAGTTCGTGTCAACAAAACAATGACACAAAAAGTCACTTTAATTGAAGATTTGTTTTGACAAGTCACCCAACAAGACCCATTTCAATAGAAAGTTGAAGGAGATTCCCCATGGCAAGTTCTGCAAGTTCTCGTGAGATGATGAAGAGTGATGTTCGTTTGTTGAAACGTGCAGCTCGTAACCGACAAGTGACGGATGAGGAACTCGATGCAAAACATCGAAGGAACCTAACGGACTCCGCTGACAATGCACGATGGATGCATCCCGATGGCACACCTTGTGACGACAGCGAGATCGAGACTCAGTTGAGCTATCACGAAGAGGGAAAGAACAAGCTTTTCTTTGCAAAGGAAGACTAAACCTCTGTCTCATCGTATGGAGATAGAGGCACTTGGAAGAACTTGAGGTGAATGATGACTGAGGACCGCTCTTATGATAAAGCAGAAGCTGCCGACATCTTAGAAGAAGCGTTTCGTACGGCAGGCAGCTTGCCAAAGATCGACTTTCCCACATTTATCGTATCCATGTTTCACTCTGCACTTATGCATCTGGGAGAGGTGGCTGCCGAGGGAGGTGCTGCCGAGGTCAACAAACCCATGGCAAAGCAATCCATTGATATCCTTGAGATGCTGCAAACCAAAACCGAAGGCAACCTCACCTCTGAAGAAGAGAGGCTCTTGAAAACGATGCTCTACGAACTTCGAATGAAATTTGTGAGCCACCAATAACGAGAGTCGTCAAATGTCTTGGATTTGAGGTGGTTCCATGCGCTTTGACAACTATACTCGTCAGGCTGCTGAGGCTATTTTGGCAGCAGAAACACTGGCACGCTCCTCTCCTTCTCCTGAGATCCTACCCCGTCACCTTCTTCTCGCTCTTCTGACACAAGAATCTCGTGGCATGTCCCACTTACTTGATGATCTCGGTGTCAATGTGAGTGAGTTACAACGTCGCCTTGAACTTGATCGTAGACATTCATCCACCCACGAAGCAAACACACAAGAAGAACCTCTGATCTCCCGACGCTTAAGTCACGTCCTAGAACAAGCAGAAACGGAGAGTCAACAACAAGGTGACACAGCCATCTCCACCTTGCATTTGTTTCTCGCCCTACTTGAAGAACCGGGTAGCCGAGTCAGCGGTCATCTGCGTTATCTCGGTGTAACAAGGATGCGTGTGATGAGGGCACTACAGCGCCTACAACGCAAGGGGATTTGGACACGAGGAAAAGCCCAAGAAGGGGGTAAGGTTCACGAGGCCCCCACAGCAAACTCACCCCCAAAACAAACATCCTCTGCCTCGGACAAAGCGAGAGTGTGGGGTGAAGCTTTGGCGAGCTACACCAGAGATCTCACAGAGATGGCCGAGGCAGGGGAGCTTGATCCTGTTGTAGGACGTGACGATGAAATTCGATGGATGATGCAAATCCTGAGTCGTCGCAACAAGAACAACCCCTTACTGGTTGGAGAGCCAGGGGTGGGACGCACCGCGATCCTTCGTGGTCTGGCGCTGCGTATTGTACAAGGAGATGTGCCAGACCATCTACGTCGAAAGCGCCTCGCGATGTTGGACTTTGGAGCCTTGATCGCAGGCGCGAAATATCGC
>JALTMC010000225.1:4796-6370 GCA_027005175.1 Myxococcales bacterium | reverse complement strand
CAAAGAAGGGAAGAAGGTTGATGCAGTCATTCAGAAGAGTTGAGCGTCATCCTATGGTAGAGTTCTTGTGGAATCGGAAACTTTGAGGAAACTTTTTGAGAAGACTGCCGATACTCCGTGCGCTAGTGTTGTATTTGCAACGAGATCTGCTTTCTTTCGATCAGCACTTCGGCTAGCGATCCGCACCATCGATGCGAGAGTGATCCGCATCATCGATGTGAAAGCAGAACAAAAGAATACCAAACAGGAGAGCACCCGTGCATCCCAGCAAGCATGAGCGACGTAAGAGAAAGAGTCGCCGTTCTCGAGCCCTCTACAAGAAGATGTCTCAACCTTTGAGAGCCAGCTCCCGATATCCTGTATCCTGCTCTGTGAGGGGTTCGGAGATACAGGTAAGAGAGCAGTCGGGAGTCACAAAGGCTCCGGGTCATTCCAGCCATGCTCTTCCACAAGATGATGCGGAAAAGAGACCAAGTTCACAAGCCAAGCAAAGCTCCATCATGGATCTCGCGGTAGCATTTCCCCATCACTATATCCGCCATGAAGAGCTTGCAACCACACGCGGCGTGGATCCCAACAAGTACATCAAAGGACTGGATTGCCATGAGATGGCAGTCTGTGGACCAGGCGAAGACACCGTGACCATGGCAGCAGAAGCAGGATGGCGGCTGTTGCAGCAAGATCCACAGAATGCCAAGCAGATCGGTCTTTGTATTGTCGCCACCGAGAGCGCAGTCGATGGGTCAAAGCCCATATCGATTTATATCCACGAACTGTTACAGCTACCCTCGGCCTGCCGTGTATTCGAAGTCAAACACGCTTGCTATGGTGGCACGGCTGCCCTTCAAATGGCAGCTGCTTGGACACAAGCAAACCCTCACAAGCAAGCACTTGTGATAGCCACTGACATCGCTCGCTATGAGATTCATTCAGCCGGAGAGCCCACCCAAGGGGCGGGTGCAGTAGCCATGCTCATCGGTCAAGCGACTTCACAAGAAGCTCTACTTCAGTTGTCACCTGTCAGCGGCCTACATGCGGAACAAGTCTATGACTTTTGGCGCCCAACCTACCAAAGCTGGGCCCAAGTCAAAGGCAAGTACTCTGTGGAGTGCTACCTCGAAGGCCTCAGAGCAGCTTATCGGGATTACCACAGCCAAGTTGGAGATGAAGCCCGTCCAGACTTTCTTTTGTTTCATGTACCATTCCCCAAAATGGCCCGCAAGGGACATGCTTGCTTGTCTGAGTTAAATGGTATGACGGAGGTAGCAGAGATCCTTCACGACTTTGAAACAAGAGTGGATCTCAGCCTCTGGGCCAATCGCAGAGTTGGAAATATCTACACAGGCTCTTTGTACCTCTCCCTCGCAGCCCTCTATGAACGCAAACAAAAGGGACGCGTCGGCTCCAAGGTTGGTATATTCTCCTATGGCAGCGGCTCTTGCAGTGAATACTTCACAGGAATCCTCGGCGGAAAGACATACAACCCCCACATCCAACAACTTCTAAACCAACGGAAAGAAGTCAACACTGACGAGTATGAGCAGCTCACCATCGAAGCCGCACAACTCGAAAAG
>JALTMC010000225.1:0-4786 GCA_027005175.1 Myxococcales bacterium | reverse complement strand
ATCTCCCCACACAAAACCAACCTTTTTCCTTCTTGGGAATCCGCGACCACGAACGAATCTACAAACGAAACTAACTCTCAAGGTGGAGTGTATCCTTTGGGAGTACAGTAGGAACGGTTGCCACCAACATCTTTACAAACAAAAGGTGATGGGCACTTCACTGGCGGCTTCGGTGGACTGGGTGGATGGGGTGAGTTGCACCGTTTTGTACAAAACGTTTTCCCATTGACAATATCGGTTAAGCAGGAGCCATCGGCACAATCACCAGGTCCATTCGGACAGGGCGCTCCGACTTTCCCGGTTCCCGCCAACTTGGGAAGACAGTACCGTTGGGTAAAGCCAAGATAGCGACACTCGAATTTGTCGGGGCACTGTTTGCTATCCGTACAGACTTGAGAGCAAAATTGCTTGCCAGCACTGTTGGAGACACATGTGCCGTTGATGCATTCTTCCGTTTTGCTACAAGCATCCCCGATCTTCTTGTTTCCAGTCTTGGGGACACAGGCTTTTTGTTGGCGATCGCACTCCCAACCACCGGGGCAAGGTGCTTTGGCATCACATGACTGTGAACAGATCTTATTGATACTTCCGGCTTTAGGAAGAACACAGATCTTACTTTTACAATCCGCTGCACCAAGCTTATTACAGAGAGCCCCCAAGGAACCACCGGATGTTTTTCGACAGAAGTAGCGATAGAGGTGGCCAAACAACTCACACTTGTAGCCAGCCGGGCATTTGTCTTCCGATGGGTCGCAACGTTGCGTGCAGAAGAGATTCTGACCTCGACGTGTCAAGCTGACACAAGCACCACCTTTGCAATCGAGAAAGAGTCGCTTGGAGCAATCTTCTCCAATAGAGAGTTTCCCTCTTGGCACACAGAGATATGGATCTTGCTCGCGGGGAGACTCGCAAACAAACCCTTTCCCACAATCCCCCTCGCGATAGGGAGAGCAACTTCGAGAGCAAAAGGCTTCAGGGTCGTTGGGAAAGCGACTATAACAAAAAAGCTGGGAAGTGCATTGTGCAGCCCCTGC
Organism: Myxococcales bacterium; assembly: GCA_027005175.1. GTDB lineage: Bacteria > Myxococcota_C > UBA6777 > UBA6777 > UBA6777 > M3003. The sequence continues at coordinate 3,752 of JALTMC010000225.1, read as the reverse complement.
TTTGGCACAATTGCTCGCCATGCCTCCCGCTGTAAATGGCGATCGGGTGCAGATATTAATCCCATTTTGGGTAGGAGAACAGACAAAGCCTTCAGAACAACCGCTCTTCTGCCCCGGCTTGGTCTTGATGATACACGGTTTGACACAACGTGCATTAATATCGTTGGGCTTTGTAGAGAGACAGAAATAACCCTGCTTGGTGTCACAATCAGAGTGACCAAATCGCGAGCAGGAAGCACCCTCTTTACCACACTCGCAACCTTTTTTTGGCAGGGATATCACATCCTCACGTACACAGATTTGCAGCCCTGTCCCGACAACTTTGCATATCATGCCCGTGGTACAATCAGCCGTCGTCTTGCAGTTTTTTGTACAATAAGGAGATTCTTTTCCTGGCTGAAAGCAGAAGACAGACACACAATCAGTGTCTACTTTGCACGTGGTATTGAGCCCAAATTTAGGGACCTCTTTGATACAAACCCCAAAGGGTTTTCCTTGTACGCGTATCGTTCGACAAAACGTATTGGAAGGGCAATCCAGATCTCGGGTGCAGCCTTTTGAAGTTGTCGGTGGACGACTACAAGCAAACGACACAACACCCAGCCAGCCAAGAAATAGAAACATAGAGATGAGCCGAAACATGATACCTTCCCGTCTTCGAAGAATGTCTTTGGTACATCCCTCTTTGATGCAAAAACCAAGGATATGTCCTTTAACGATTGTGCCACGACAAATGTTACGAAGAAAACGATTGTGCCACGACAAAGGTTATGGATATTGAAAGGTAAAATGATTGGCGTTCTTGATGTAGATCGTACGCAAGACTTCACCATACGCTTGGTAGCTCTGAACAATACGTTGACCTTGTGGATTGAGTCGAGGTAACCACTCTCTGAGATCCAACGCATCATACTGCGACATCATGCCATGCTCAGACGACAGCATCAAGACCCGAGGCGCGACGGTCGAGACAGCTACCCCCTCTTGCAACCGAGGAAAGAAATAGACTTTTTCTTCCAGTCGTCCGTTCTTATGGTACGTCAAAGAGAGCAAACCTTCCGAAACGTCTGCGTAAGAAACCTCAGCAAGTATACGTTGGACAGAAGCCAAAGGGATTTGCTTTCCATCCTCAAAGCGAAAATAGACCTTAAAGTGTTCGGCCTGAAAATCCCAACCCAAACCGTAGAAGATCAGGGATGGGTTTGAGACAACGTGAGGTGGCAGTTGAATGCCTCGGATCTGCAAGGATGGTTGAGCAGCCTGCCATACCTCTTCTGGATGTACAATCGAGCCATACGAAAGCCGAGAGGAGTTGACTTCAACACCCTTGACCCTGTGACAATAGGAATAGTAACTGTAGTGACGTAGCTGGGATGTCGTTTCGACATAATCGTCGGCCCGTTGAAAACACTCCTCCAGGTACACACGATCACAGACAAGCAGATAGCGTTCAAAAGGAAAGAATGTTTGACAATGCCAGGAAAATAAGTCCCGATGGAAACGGGGCAGCCAGCGTTTTTTTAATTGTTTGAGATAAGCAGCCATGCCAGAGCCTCCAACGCAGACGTCAAAGAGTATCCAGGTTTTCAAGATGCGTCAAGTCCGCAAGCCCGCATCATCCGATACAACAGAATCAACACGAGAATCCTATGTGGTCTGTTTCCTACCATTCCCAATGCCCTGAGTGCCACTATGCCATTGCAGCAGAGTTGCGAGAGCAAGCGGCCTTTTGTCCGCAATGCCGATTTCCCTTGGTTGTGCTTGCGGGCAAATACCAACTGCACCAGTTGTTGGGTGAAGGGGGCTCAGGCAAGGTCTATCTAGCCCATCATATCGGCCTGGATGAAGCTAGCGCACGTGTGGTTAAGATCCTCAACGACAAAACGATGACAGAGGCCTTGGTGAAGCGCTTCCACCGCGAGGTCCAACTCACCGCACGTGTGTCTCTCAACAATGAGCATATCGTCCGTATCTACGATGATTTCGGGTATGAGCCCAACCTCGGCTACTACTATGTCATGGAATACCTTGAAGGCCAGCTCCTCAGTCAAGCTTTGCAAGAACGTGGTCCCCTCTCCGTCGAACTTGCGCTCGACTGGTTTGGCCAACTTTGTGATGCGATCAGCGCCGCTCACCGTGCAGGAATTATTCATCGCGATCTCAAACCTGACAACATCATACTCACATCGCGATCTCCCCGTGATATCTTTCTCAAAGTCATCGACTTTGGTATCGCCAAACGCACAAAGCACGGAAGAGACATCACCCAAAATCCAATGGGTACCCCCTTCTATATGTCACCAGAACAATGCCTCAGCCAGCCCCTGGATCCACGCAGCGACATCTATGCGATGGGATTACTCCTCTATGAGATGCTCACAGGTCACGATCCCTATGGAATAAACTCGGTCAGTTCTGAGGAAGAATTACTCTCTGTGATCTTTGCTCAGATCCACGAAGCTCCACGCTCGATCTGTTCTCAATATCCCGATCGCAAGATCCCCCCTCAGCTCGATGAGGTGATCCTCCGCGCTCTCCAAAAAAATCCCAGCGATCGGTATGCTTCTGTGTCTGCGTTTTGGCACCAAGTCCTCACATCTGTAGGAGCAGAGCCCGTGAAGTCCCCTCACAACCTGGAGAGATGGCACAGCCCTCCCATGGCCGTCTCCCCACACCACGAGGCTACAACGGAAGCGATATCATCACAAAGTATCGCTACAACGGAAGCGACATCATCACAAAGTATCGCTACGAAGGAAACAATATCATCACAAGATATCGCTACAGAGGAAGCGATATCATCACAAAGTATCGCTACAGACATAGAGTTGCCTTCCTTCGATCCGATATCCCTTTTGACTTCGACACAAGCGACGGGGCAAGAAAAGAAGACTCTGCCGATGTTGGAGTCCTGGTCGGAAATGCCTGTCGTTCCGGTAAACTCTGGAAATATTTCCGCACTACACTTACCGGCCAACCGATTGTTCGGTCGAGACACAGAATGGAGTACGATCGATTGGATGTGGCAGGAGGGGGCCCGCCTTGTCACTCTCTTTGGTCCCACAGGTATCGGGAAAACACGGTTAGCCAAGCAGTATGGATACAGAGAGAGAGAACAACAACGCTGGCTGGGTGGTGTTTGGTTCTGTGACCTCTCCAACTGTACGTCATTGTGGCATGTTCTTGAGGCACTCACACACACGTTGCAAATCGAACTCCCCGCCCACTCCACCTTGCAAGGAGCCATCACCGAGATGGGTAAGGCCATACACTCTCATGGCCCGTCTTTGTGGATCTTTGACCACTTTGAACACCTCGTAAAACTGGCTCATGACACCCTCCGTCACTGGGTCATGCTGGCCCCGGAAGCTCAGTTCCTGCTCACATCACGACAGCTCCTTCGCATCCCCGAAGAATCCGTAGTCGAGCTACCCTCTCTCACCCACGAGGAGTCCATTGAGCTATTTGTCGATCGCGCATCGTCCTGGGTCGCCACCAGCCAACTGACCTCCCAGCCAGCCGTTCTTGCCGCAGTGGTCTCTCGGTTGGATGGCCTACCTCTGTCCATTGAGTTGGCCTCCACTCGACTCCGAGTCATGAGTCTCACCGACCTTCACGAACGACTGCCCCACCCGTTGGATCTGCTCCAAGAATCGTCACGAGACCTCTCTCATCCCATCGCATTGCGGGAGACCATGGAATGGTCATGGCAATTGTTATCCACAGAGGAACAGGTAGTACTGGCCCAATGC
>JALTMC010000224.1 GCA_027005175.1 Myxococcales bacterium | reverse complement strand
AACCAACCACCAAAAACCGAATTGCCTTTTCCTATTCAAGTCGAAAACCTCGCTTCTGCTGAGGTGCTCAAAAAAAACCTCCAGGAACAAGACGCCGTTCTGTCTTGCCTACCGTATCACTTGAATCTACGGGTAGCCACGATCGCACACGACCAGGGCCTACATTACTTCGATCTCACAGAAGACGTACCCACCACGAAAGCCATTATCGCGATGAGTGACACTGCCAAAGGAGTGATGGCTCCACAATGTGGGCTAGCCCCTGGGTTCATCGGTATTGTCGGTGCTTACCTCGCGGACAAGTTTGAGAAAGTTCGCTCGATCAAGTTGCGTGTCGGCGCGCTCCCCAAACACCCCACAGGTCTCATGGGTTATGCCTTCAACTGGTCACCTGAAGGTGTTGTCAATGAATACCTCAATGACTGTGAGGTCATTGAGGGAGGTGAGCACAAATGGGTGTCTCCCTTAGAGTGGGTCGAGACCATCCATATCGATGGATTAAAATTAGAAGCTTTCACCACTTCAGGTGGGTTGGGAACCATGTGTGAGACCTACCTGGGCCGAGTCGAAAATCTCGACTACAAAACCATGCGCTACCCCGGCCATGCCTCACTTATGAACTTCTTCTTTCACGAACTATTAATGCGTGACCGACGCGACCTTGCCGGAGAGATCTTAACCCACGCCAAACCACCTGTCGATGAAGATGTTGTCTATGTCCACGCCTCCGCCGAAGGAATCAGACAAGGACGTATGTTTCGCAAAGAATATGTCCGCTCCTATGACCCCATCTCCATCGATGGACAATGGTGGCGTGCCATCTCCTGGACCACCTCTGCCTCTGTCTGCTCCGTCATCGAAATGGTCAGCCAAGGTCTACTCCCACAACAAGGCTTCATCAAACAAGAAGAGATCCCTCTCCAGCAATTCCTACAAACCAAAAATGGCCAATTCTACAACCAACAGTCACTTCGCCCCAGCTAAAACAGCGAACGAGCACCTGAGAACAACGATAACTACAACTAGAGCGATGGAGCGCAAGTCACTTTGAGTCGAAGTATGGTTCCTTTTTTTCCCACCACCACACCACCATTGGTATTAACGGAAATGCCGAGAAGATCGGGGTAGTCGCCGGGAGCTTCATAGCTCCACTGACTGCCGCTATTGGTCGTACCGAGTAAGTTACCACTTTGACCCACAAGCCAACCGCGTTCTGTGGAGACAAAGGCAATTCCAAAGATATCGCCAGTAGCACCTGAAGTTTTCTTTTGCCATGAGCTACCCGCATCTTCGGTATAACGAAGTATTCCACCCACACCACCAGCCCACCCGTGACTCCGATCGATCGAGTGAGCAGCGAGAAAACGTCGATCTTCTCCAGTAACACTTGTTGTAAATGTTTGTGCACCATCACGTGAAAAAGCAATAAATCCCTTATCACCCACAATAAAGCCATTCTGAGTATCTGCAAAAGACAGAGCGGTCAGGTTGATGGGATTGCCAGCACTTGTCGCCAACCAGATCCGTCCACCGTTACTGGTCCTCGATATCGTGAACTTATCACCCACAACAAATCCATTGGAGTCGTCAAGAAAAAGAACACTGCGCAGAGTATCCGTTGCAGGAGAGCTTCCCTCCCTCCAGGTCACGCCGCCATCCATGGTTTTTCGGACAATACCACTCTCCCCAACAGCCCAGCCGGTCTTTGTATCGGCAAACGAAACACCATACAACGTACCTGTGACACCCGATGTTTGGGCCTTCCAGCTTTTACCAAAATCGGAGCTGTGTAAGATGGTGCCTTTGGCACCCACCGCCCAAACAAGTCCAGTCTTGAGTACAGAAACAGCGTGTAGATCAACGCTAGAGCCTGATGAGGCAGCCTCCCACGTATAGGCTCTCTTCTTACACTTGCTAAGATCGGGTTCCCCACCGCAATCGCTCAAGCCAGTCCACAGCAACAACAATCCCAAACCAAAACAAACATTCCGCAACATCATACCCCCTCATCCTCTCATTCTTTCATTACAAAATGAAATAGATGTATATTGGAACCTCCTGAGAATCAAGTCCCCTGAGCATGAACCCTGTCAAGTCTCCGGAGCATGAATGTTGTGTCGAAGTTATTCTGTATGAGTCGTAGCAAACTCCCAATGTTCGGGGAACCTTGTATTGGGAAACTCGGCCCTGGCCTCTTCTAACATAGCCAGCCATTCTTCCGATGTATAACGAACAGACAAATGAAACAGAATCAACTCTTCCGCCCCAGCCATCTGCGCTATTTTTCCTACTTGTCGGGCAGTCATATGATCGTTGGCACGAGCCAGTGCAAGATCACTGTGGTTGTACTGACTTTCACAAACAATCCGCCGACAACCTTCCCAAACACTGATCACCGCAGTCAAACAATAACCGCTACATACCCTGCCCATAGTTGACCACCACAAACAAAGCATTGTCTCTGTCTGGCTCTCCCAACACCTGAAACTCGATACTCATCAGAGAACTCCTACAACAGATCTTTCGAACTACTCCAGAAAAGGAAAATCTATCATCCCTCTACGTCCAACCACTGATGAAGGTTCACAGATCCACCCCCACAGACAGTACAACGTACCGACGACCAGCGACTTAAAAATCAATATTCTTGGCGACCTTAATCTTGACACCCATCAGGGGAGCAGGAACCCGGTTCCGATAGAGGTAGGAATAGACAGCGTAGGAACGAAAGATACGTTTAACGTAGTGTCGTGTTTCCGTGATCCAGATGGATTCGGTGAATTCGTCAAGATCGAGGTTGCGACGTTTTTTGAGCCATGCGATAGCGTAGTGAGGACCAGCATTGTAGCCAGCAAAGGCCAAAAACATATTCCCACCAAATCGTTGGACAAGTTGAGAAAGATACCAGGTACCCAAACGAATACTGGTGGCAGCATCAAAGAGATGCACGGGTCCATGAAAGTTTGGGATGTTGAGGTGTTGGGCAATTTTTCGTCCGGTAGGAGCGATGACTTGCATCAAGCCGTAGGCACCAACACTGGAGTATACCTTGGGTCTGTAGAGGCTCTCTTCTCGTAAGATCGCCCAGGCCACCTCAGGCGCCAGCCCTGCCTTTTGTGCATAGTGAAGCATCGGCTTCGCGTACACCGGAGGGTAATGCATATAAAGTCGCTCTTTCCGGGAGAATCGGACGCGATAGGGAGCCCGTTCTAGCTGTCGCACCATACGAATCGCGGTATAGTGACCACCGGCTGCATGCAGCCATCGAATCACAGGCAACATCCGTCGGGGGTTGCGCAGAAAGATCTTAATCCCACGAGCCAGCTCCGCTGCCGCATCGGCCCCCAAACCGATCTGTGCCAGCCATCGGGCTCGACGCAAATACCGACAGTGTCCTCGCTTTGACCGCAAACATCGCCGAGGCATCGGAGGCGACAACATCAAACGACGATTCCGTCGTTGAATGGCTGCAATACGTTTCAGCCGAGTCGAATCCTCTTTCCAGCGGGGGGGCATCTCCGTGAGTTTGCCAGAGCACATCGCCTTCCAGATGATCACACCAAGACCGCGCCTCATCCCAGGTAACAAACAGCGTGAAGCAGGGTTGCGTTGGAGCTTTTTCATCTGAAACAAGCGTTGGAGTGACATCAAGCCATAGTAAGAGAGTGGGCTTCGACGAGCGACCTGTACATAGAAGCGCATCGCTTGCTTTACCTTGCCCCACTTCTCGTAACTACGACCGATCCAGTACAGTTGTCGTCGGTATGTCATATAGTGCCAGGTCAGCTTGCGCATTAACCGAAAGCCAGCGATGGCTTTGCGGTAGTATCCCTGCCGATACAGGCACCACACCTGAAACCAGCGCGATCGCCAGTAACGTCGGATGGTGGAGGCTTTGCGATACTTTGTTGCATAAATCGCAAACCATCTGGAAGCCCGACGATACCGTTGCTGGTACATCGCCGCCCATGCCGCATGAAAATAAGCCAACCCGGTCGCTCGATAACCAGGACGACTTTTGGCATACTCCAAAAAAACCTTTTCTCCTTCGACATGCTTACTCAAAACCGGATAAATCCGAAACAATCGCTTGGCCGCACGATAACGCAATGAGCCCGAATAACGCCGATTTTGAATTAACGTTTTGAAAGGTTTGAGAGCCTCAGCCCAAAGCCCTAAACCATAGAAAGACTCACCCTGGATCGCCAACCGGTATCCCAAAGCCCGTTTTTTCTGTTTCGTAGAGAGGCTGCTCCACCACGAACGCATCGCAAATTGAGCCTGTTTGGGATACTTGCTCGCCATCTTGAAAAGAACATGGGGCCGCCAACGTCTCTTCCTGGTGTGTAAGGTCCCTTGTTTTGCCCACTTCCGCAACATCTTCTTGCCTTGTGGGGTCCACAGTGAGTTGGGGAATTTACGTACAAAGTCTGCCATACCTTGTCGAGCTTGTTGGTGACGTCGCATCTTGCGCAACGCCTTTAACCGAAGCCAGCCAAAGCGATCATGCTCCATCTTCCATGACCGACGTCTCTGCAACCGACCAGTGAGATCTGTCAGTTCGCGCCATCTCTCTGCTTTGTCCAGAGCAGTCACCAGATATGTGGTGGCCCGACGACGCCAATAATGTTGTGCACGCAATCGACGAAAGATCCGTACCGATCGGCGAGGTTGTCCCGCTTGCAACCAACCCATCGCTTTGTAATACGAAAACCAGTCTCGCATCAACCCAGGCCTGTGGATCTGTTGAAACCACCACAGCGCTTGTTTGGGTTGTCCCAACCGTAGCGCAAGACGGCCCGCAAGAAAGCCTACCTGAGCCCGCCCTACCCCATGGAATCGAGTGTTCCCACGCGACATCCGTGGACGCAATTTCTCAAGGTGCTTGGAAGCTTTCTCTATCTTCCCTTGCTGCATGGCCTGAATGGCTTGTTGCACAACCCCTGCTTCAGCATAACCTAGACGACTCCACACCAAACACAGCACCAAACCAAGCAAAAGTTGGACTCGAAACAAAAGTTGGACTCGAAACAAACAAACCGATGGACGACAAGAAAACATGTTAAAAACACTCCACATAGAACAAGGATGAGAAGAAGATCTCACAGGAACCTGACAGCCTGTCAAAGAAATGGACATCGCAAAATACTTGAGCCGAGCTACCCTTCGTTTGAGTCGAGCTACCCTTCGTTTGAGCCGAGCTGCCCTTCGTTTGAGCTGCCCTACCCCTCATTTGGGCCGAGCTACCCTTCGTTTGAGCCGAGCTGCCCTTCGTTTGAAGGTCGTTTCGAGACCTACTTCCAATGTTTTCTTTTCCAATCGGGTCGTAGGGGAAGGCAGTTTTTGCTACAAACAGTCCGTCGTCCTCGTTTGCAACACATCTTGGTGCCATAGTATTCTTCGAGACAAGCTCTGTAGTCTTTGGATACTTTCCTACGACATCGGTAATATCGAATCCGACACCGCCACCGACTTCTCCGAATACAGCGATACTTCCAGTACCGCACGCAGGAGGCAAGACAGCCTGCTTTTTTTTTGCAGCGCCGCACACAGCGTGCTTTTTTCTTTTTGTAACATCGACGAAACCGCTGACAGACTCGTTGTTTTTTGAACAACAAAGCGCGACAGAACTTGTGTCCTTTTGCGATTTGAAAGCGACACTGAAGGATCTTCGCACGACTCAGGATACACATCTCTTCTTTGCACCCAGGAGGGGGCTTTGCGTGAGAAGGCGTCGCCTCTCCTAGCCAACTATAGACGACAATACAGCATAAAAGCCACGCAGTTCGAATCACAATCTCACCCATATCTCATAAAATATCTGACGAAAACAAGACAAAGTACATGAATTGACGTATGTAACAAAGAAACATTGGGACAACGTTTCGTTTTGGATCATCACTTCTGCGATCGAACAGAAAAAGTCGGTGGCCCCACGATTCAATGTTTGATACCATCGTACTAGAATTGGGGTGGGGTTGTAAAAATTGACGCCAGAAAACTCGTGCCCCATGTTAAGAGTTGATCGTGTGTATCATTCCTAAGAAAGAGAGAGAGCCTTTTTCATGCTTGAAGCTTCCACAAGAAAATACATGATGTGCATGATGGGGGTGGTGTGTTGTTGTAGTTTGTTCTGGGGTGGCGGTTACCTGTGGGGTTCGCCCTCCCCTCATATCGCAAAAGCCAAGCCACTCACACGTCTGCAAAGCCAGACGCTACCCCCTCAATCTATAACCTGGGACCAGCGTGTGCAAGGGCTTGCCGATCGTACATTGCTCGAACGTTTCCTTCGACAATCAGGTTATGCTCCGCCGATAAAAACTTTTGTTTTGGCGACCCGCATCCTTCCAGGGGTGGGGCAACCGGCGTTT
>JALTMC010000223.1:16634-22054 GCA_027005175.1 Myxococcales bacterium | reverse complement strand
AACTGACCCAACCCCTTTGCGATATTCCGCTCGATCACTTGAGCTTGACAGAGCTTCACAACGTACTGGAGGAGGAATTCCTCCCTCTAGAAGAGATCGTCCCACTCAACCTTACACAAGAAGCCATCTACCTCGCTGTGATTTGCTACTTCGAACAACGACACCAGCTCCCCGAACTGGCAGAAGCGATCAAAGAACTCCACCCCTCCTTTGATGTCGAATTATTCGAATCCTTTGGTGGTTTTTAGAAATCGCAAGCTCACCTTCCCAAAGCGAGACCGAATCCGAGCCTTTGCTCAACCCCCAAGAACGAGACCGGATGCGAACCTTTGCTCAACCCCCGAGAACGAGGCCGGCTCCGAGCCTTGCGCGATGCCTGCTTCCGAGGAGAATTCATTCGCCTGGGGAGCAAACAAGGATACGACTCTCCGACCTCTCGTTGACAAGCCTACCAGGATGATTAAGTTCCACCCTATCTCACACGGAAGAGCTTGTATTTCGAGAGAGAGCAAGGTCAAATTATCCGTATAATTCAAGCCGACTAGGAAAAAATATGTTTCGAGGAACAACCATTATCGGGGTCCATAAAGATGGCAAAACTGTCATTGCAGGAGACGGTCAAGTCTCTATGGGCAATACCGTCGTCAAAAGTACAGCACGCAAAGTACGTCGCCTTCACGAAGGTGAAGTCTTGTGTGGTTTTGCAGGCTCCACTGCTGATGCGTTCACGCTGTCAGAGAAGTTTGAGGCCAAGCTCAAAGAGTTTAACGGAAACTTGGTCCGCGCTGCGGTGGAGTTAGCAAAGGATTGGCGCATGGACAAGATGTTGCGTCGTCTGGAAGCTCTTCTGCTTGTGGGTAACAAAGAGCAGATCTTGGTCATCAGCGGAAATGGTGACGTGATCGAACCCGACGAAGGTGTTCATGCGATCGGCAGCGGCGGAATGTACGCCCTATCATCAGCTCGCTCCTTGCTCCGACACTCCGATCTTGATGCGGCGAGTATCGCCCGTGAATCTCTCCGTGTCGCTGGCGAGATCTGTGTATTTACTAACGACAATATTACGATAGAGGAACTCTAGCCATGTCCACCAACACGTCCGGGCAGGCTCCTGTAGCCAGCACATTTACACCCCGCGAAATCGTGAGTGAGCTTGATCGCTATATTGTAGGTCAAGCCGAAGCCAAACGAGCTGTCGCCATTGCCCTGCGCAACCGCTGGCGTCGTCAGCAAGTAACATCCGAGCTACGAGACGAAATCACACCCAAAAACATCATCATGATCGGCCCCACAGGTGTGGGAAAGACAGAGATTGCCCGACGTCTCGCCAAGCTCTCCCAGGCCCCTTTTATCAAAGTAGAGGCATCCAAGTTTACAGAAGTTGGGTATGTTGGCCGTGATGTAGAGTCTATGATTCGAGACCTCACAGAACTCGCCATCCAGATGTTGCGAGAAGAGGAGGCCCAAGAGGTTGAACTCAAGGCGAAAGATGCAGCCGAAGAAGCACTGCTCGATATCCTCCTCCCCGGCCCAAACAGCAATACACACACCTACAACGATAACGAAGAAGACCCAGACATCAAGTGGGCTCAAAAAACCCGTGAGAAGTTTCGCAAGAAACTGCGCGACGGTGCCCTGGATGAACGTGAAGTCGAACTTGACGTTGCCGCCCAACAAGCTCCCTCTGTGGAGATCTTTTCTCCCCAAGGCATGGAAGAGATGGGCATCAACTTCAAAGATATGCTGGGCAACATGTTTCCTCAAAAAACCAGCCGTCGCAAAGTGAAGGTTCCTGAAGCTCTGGAGATCTTACAGAAAGAGCAAGCCGAAAAACTCATCGATATGGATCGTGTGATCCGAGAGGCACTGATTCGCGTCGAACAAGCGGGCATCGTATTTCTCGATGAAGTCGATAAGATCGCCGGACGCGAAAGCATGAAAGGCCCCGATGTCTCAAGAGAAGGAGTCCAACGTGATCTCCTCCCTCTGATCGAAGGCTCAACGGTCAACACCAAATACGGCATGATACGTACGGATCACATCCTGTTTATTGCGGCAGGTGCTTTCCATGTCTCCAAAGTCACAGACCTGATCCCCGAACTCCAAGGCCGCTTTCCTATCCGTGTGGAACTCCAATCTCTGACACAGGAAGACTTTGTACGTATCCTCACAGAGCCCCAAAACTCCCTCATCAAACAATATATCGCCTTAATGGATACAGAAGGACTCAAGCTTGAGTTCACAGAGGATGCGATCACGGAGCTTGCTCGTATCGGTGCCGAAGTCAACCAAAGCACCCAAAATATCGGAGCCCGACGTCTTCACACTGTTCTCGAACGAATGCTCGATGAGATCTCCTTCAAAGCCCCCGAAATGGATCGAACAAAGCCCTGCGTTATTGACGGAGCTTATGTCCGAGATCGCCTTGACCCCCTCCTTGAAAGTGAAGACCTCTCACGCTATATCCTTTAGCAAGATGAGGGCTGCAGCCACTCTGTGTACCTTGCATGTCCCAAAAAGTGAAACTCTCTCACTCACACAACGCCCTTTCGCAAGGGGGGGACTGTATCCGTTCTGTAAGCCTTGCATGTCCCAAAAAGTGAAGCTCTCGCGAGCGACATCCTTTCGCAAGAGTATACTGGCTCATTTCTTTGGTTAGCCCATCAAGACGAGTTCTTCGGAGGCAGTGGGGTGGACAGCGACTGTTCGATTGAGATCGGCAAGGGTTGCTCCCATTTGCAATGCGACAGCAAAGCCCTGAATCATCTCATCCACACCCAAACCAATGGCATGAATACCAACGATCTTTCGTTGTTCTCCCACAGTCACAACCTTCATCGCAGTTTGTGATCGGTGTTCCATAATGGAGTAATACATATTGGTAAAGCGGCTTGTATAGACGTGGACATCATCCACACCATACGCTTTGCTCGCTTCCTGCTCCGTCATCCCAACCGTTCCAATGGGGGGATGACTAAACACGACACTCGGTACATTCTTGTAGTTGAGATGCGAATCGGGCTTGCCACCAAACAAACGATCAGCCAACTTACGCCCAGCCGCGATCGCAACAGGAGTCAGTTGAACGTTACCCGTCACATCACCAATCGCGTGAATATGCGGCACTGACGTATTTTCAAACGCATCCACCACAATAAAACCGTCCTCATTGACACGAACATCTGTATTTTCAAGACCGATGTTATCGGCATTTGGAACACGTCCTGTCGCCCACAACAAGCAATCAAAGCCTTCCAACTTTTGTTCATTGCCAGCAAGGCATAGCTTGCCATCAGCGTCTTTCTCCACATGGTCGAGTTCAATACAGGTCACCAGATCGATACCATCTTTCCCCATCTCTTCCATGAGCGTTTCACGCAAAATCGCATCAAATTTTCGCAAAAGCTGCTGTCGTCGGAGCAACAACGTGACATGTGACCCCAACGCTTTGAACACACCTGCAATTTCCACTGCGATATACCCTGCTCCAACAATCGCAACACGCTCGGGCTGTTTTTCCAGTTCAAAGAAGCCATCCGAAGTGATCCCCAGTTCAGCGCCGGGAATATTCGGAACCGAAGGACGCCCACCTGTTGCGATCAAGATCCGCTCTCCACGAATCCGCTCTCCGTTGACTTCAACCGTGTGGGAATCAACCAATGTGGCATATCCAGCGATCTCTACAACACCGGAAACATCGAGACTTCTTTGGTAAATTCCATTGAGTCTTTTGATATATCCATCGCGAGATTTCTTCAGGACCCCCCAGTCAAAGGAGGTCTCTCCGACACGGAATCCATACTCTTTCGCGTGTTCTAGGCTCTCTGCAATGGAGGCAGCGTTCCACATCACTTTTTTAGGAACACACCCCACATTCACACAAGTCCCACCGAGCCTTCCGGCCTCAATCAAGAGAGTGCTCGCACCATGAGAAACCGCACGCTTGGCACAGGCCAACCCACCACTACCACCGCCGATAACAATAAAATCAAACGTCTTCATCTCTATCTCCTTTTTCGTTCTTCCGTGAGTCCATTCTTTCTCATAGCGTTCGTGATTCAACGCAAGTGCCTTGCCCATAATGAGGGTGAAGGACTCACTGAGTCCATTCTTTCTCGTAGCGTTCGTGATTCAACGGAGTACGAGAAACTGCTGACTGTAGAATGCAAGCACGTGGGTCCATTCTTTCTCACAACGTTCGCGATTCAACAAGTACGTTCTTTTTGAGGTTGTCCAAGCAGACTGGCAGAAAAATTGCCTTGCCCTTAAGGGACATGCACAATGCAAGTGGTTAGGGATCCCTCTTCACTCTTTTGAGGTGCTTCCTTGTAGTGTCGCGTCATGAGAAGGATATGACGTTCGCATTTTGTATTGTTGTGATTCCTGTCTCTCCATGATGGAAAGCAGGCTTGATTGCGTGGTTGAAGGAGCCTTCTATGCTCTCCTGTCCATCCTGTTCTTTTTCCAATAACGAACAGGCCCGTTTGTGCGGCTACTGTGGTCTATACCTTAGACCCATTGGGGATTATATTCTGCAAGAGCCGATCGGGGTAGGTGGATTTGCTGAAGTCTATCGGGCGGTTAATCGATACACCGGACACCTCGCAGCAATCAAGTTTCTTCATCGAAAGCTCGTTGATGACAAAGAAGTAGAGCAACGCTTTTTGCGTGAAGTGGAGATCCTTCGCGATCTTCACAGCCCCAATATTGTCCAGATTTATGATTTTGGCATTCTCAAAGATATCGGCTTGTACTTAGTGATGGAGTGGATTGACGGAGAAACTCTCGATGTCTACATTCAGCGTCAACCTCACCAGCGCCTGCCCCAGATGGAGGCGTTGCAGCTCTTCTCTCAGCTCTTGTATGGCCTGAGTCGAATCCATGAACAACAAGTGGTTCATCGGGATCTAAAGCCAAAGAACTTTATGGTTGTACAAGATCAAGGGCAACCTGTACTCAAGATCCTGGATTTCGGGATCGCATGGGTTGCGGGCCGTCAAGCTCTTACAGAGCGAGGGATGTTTGTTGGCTCCACTTATTTTATGGCTCCCGAACAATTTCGTGCCCAAAAAGAACTCTTCGGCCCATCCACAGACCTCTATGTTGCAGGTTTGTTGCTCGGCTGGATGCTTACAGGGAAGCATGTCTTTACAGGAACCTCCATTAAAGAATTGGCTGTCCAGCATTGCTACAATATGCCACCCATGTTGTCCGAACTCTGCTCCGATGAGCACTTCTTGCCTGCCTTGGAAGCCGTGATCACCTACTCTCTACAAAAGGAACCTCATCGCCGCTTTCAATCCGCGATGGAGTTTCTAGAAGCACTCAACAATCCCCTCGCCTTCCAACGTCAGTATTTGCAGAAAAGCCGGTCCCCCAACCCCAGCCAAGCACCATCGGCTGTTGCATTGAGCCCTGTA
>JALTMC010000223.1:6995-16624 GCA_027005175.1 Myxococcales bacterium | reverse complement strand
ACACAAACACAATCCTACCGCGCTCCAAGCTCCCAGGTGGTCAAACAGCACAATCACTCAGCAAAACAACACTCAGGTGTGTTGCATGTGTTGCAAAATAAGAAAACACAGCCTTTGACTCATTTCTCGAACGCCATCTCCTCTGAGCGAGCAAGCCGACACAACACTTCCCGATTGTTGAAACATGATCCGGTTCGTGTTGGAAGAGCGGTCTCTGCACACTCTCAAGAGCGTCAAGAGCCGAGAATCTACGCCGATGAAGAGACCCATGCAGATGTGTTGATTCAAGACAAGCATGAGAGTTATCTACACGAAAAGACAGACATCCAGAAGACGCCGACAGCGGGAATCCCGGCTCCCTCTTCTGCCCCCGAAGGGGCACCTCCCAACAGTGGTCCCTCTTCTCCACCCATCGAGATTGAAACAGGGGAGATGCGTGTTTTATCCGATCTGATCGCATCATGGCCGACAAAGGTTGAAATGCAGCCGGAGATCTATCGCAGACCTTTGAAACCCAAAGTCGATTCACAGTCAGCTTCCACACAAAAGCGGTGGATATGGCTCAGCCTCCTCTTTTTCGTATCTTGTGTGGCGGGCCTTGGATGGCTCTTCTTAAACCAGCATCTCTGGATGGCACAACCATCACAACAGACCAGTAAGCCAGCCAAAGAAAACCTCCCCATGCGCTCCATTCACGACCAAGGGAACAAAAAGAAAACAACAACAGAGTCCAACACCAACCACAAGTCACCAACTCCATCATCACAAATCAAGCGGCCAAAAAAGAAAAAGAAAGCTCTCAGTGAGCGTTCGGGTGAAATGCAGGGACCCGGTAGCCACAAATCGCCCCAGTCTTCCTCAAAGACCCCAAAAAGACATCGCTCTCCAAGGTCGAGAAGCCACAATCGCCCTCACCACCGCTACGCCCGCAGCAACTAAATCATAAAAAGAATCAAGAAGCAGAACTCGTCGGCCGTTTGGAAAGGTGAAGGAAGTCATCTTCGGAAGAAAGCTATCTTCGGAAGAAAACAGTCTTCACTTTGCATACAGCAGTGCTGGCATTAGCCCTGCGCTGTGTTGTCCTAGTTCGCCAAAAGAGTTGTGATTGTGAGCAAGTACACACTGTTACAGTCACTCCACTGCAACCGACCAGATTCATCGTGCTCCATCAGAGAAAAGCGCGTCCCTCTCTCTGAGACATGACAATGAGTCTATTGACCGAGAGTATCAAAAAGCCGTGGAAAAATTTACATCTCCCGCATTCATCGCGTCGGCAGGAGGATTTTTAGCCGTCCTCCTTATGTTGTACACCCTAACTCGGAAGAAAAACTCAAAAGATGATGGGGACGAGAACTACCTCGATCAAGTTCGCTATTTGGTCGCAGATGGCAAATACCGGGAAGCTGCCGAGATTCAGTCCAAGCGCGGCAACAAGAAAGAGGCTTACAATCTGCTTGAACGTGGAAAGAGCTATGGTGAGGCTTCCCTCCTTGCAGAAGAGCTGGGTTTGCTCGATCGGGCGGCCTTTCACGCCGAAAAATCAGCCGACTATCTTCGGGCAGCGCATCTCTTTTCGAAGCTCGGGGAACACGATCGCTCCAGCCAACTCTACGTACGAGAGGGCATGTTTGCCGAGGCAGCAGAAGCCCTTGAACAAGTGCCTGATGCCGATCTCCAGCGCCTGGCCCAGCTTTGGGAGCAAGCATTGCTGGCCTTTTTGAATCAGCACGGCAGCCCCCAAAACATGGCCTATGCTCAACTGCAAAAAGTGCAGCATATGGCTCACCAATCTGCGAGATCTTACGAGAAGACGGGGAATTTGCCTCGTGCAGCACAGATGTATGAGATCTGTAACAAACAAGACAAAGTACAAAGTCTCCGGGTGCAGATCCAAGCCAATCCACTCGCCGCCACACTGATGGGCCAACACTCCGATCCACTCGCAGCTTTTAACTCGATGGCAGGCTCCTCCATGGGAATGATGGAGAACTCCTCTCTCACCCCCCTAGGCTCCCCACAACCCACAGTGTTGGGGAACGAGACCCTGTCCGCGATAGGAAAGATCGTCAATAGCGCGGTACAAACGGCTGTACAAAACACGCAAAGCCCTGCCCAATTGGTCGTCCCCACCGAAAAAGTAGATGACTTCCTCAACCCAGAATACTTAAAAGATGCTGGTGTCAACATCAACATTATCAGTGTACCTGATAGCTCAGGAAGCAGCACTCCGATCCAACGTGAAACCGATCGTTATAAGATCGGAGACAAGCTCGGTGAAGGGGGAATGGCCGTTGTATACAAAGCACAGGATAGGGTCCTTGAACGCGAAGTCGCACTTAAGTTTTTGCCAGAAGGCGTAACTCAACTCCCCATCTCACTCAAATACTTCGAACGAGAAGCCAAGGCTGCGGCTGGTCTCAACCACCCAAATATCATCACGATTTACGACTTTGGTGTCCTCAACGATCGCCCCTTTATCTGTATGGAGCTTCTCCATGGGGCGTCTCTTGAAGACCTGTTAAAACGTACCAATGGCAAGGGAATGCCTTTGCTGTCGATCTTTGAAGTCGCAGAGGGTCTGCTACCCGCGCTGGACTTTGCACACTCTCACCACTTCGTTCATCGAGATATAAAACCAGCCAACATCATGTACACTCATCAACATGTTATTAAGCTGATGGACTTTGGCATTGCACGCCAAGGAGATGAGTCCCAAAAAACTATCGTTGCAGGAACACCGCAATACATGGCCCCAGAGCAAATGGTGGGAAAAGGGATTGATCACCGTACCGATCTATACGGTGTTGGTGCAACATTGTATGAGTTAGTGACCGGCCTTCCCCCCTTTAAAGGGTTGTCTCGCAAAGAACAACCCCCCCAGCCCAGCCATATCCGTCCCATTCCAGCAACGCTGGATAAACTCATCATGTGGTGCCTTCACCCACAACCGAGCAAGCGACCTCCGTCTGCATTTCATTTGCTGCGTGCTCTACGCAGCGTAAGACAGGATATGGAAGGTGATCCCAGATATGCAGCCGAGATGAACCCCGAGTTAGCCACAACGCAACCCTACAGTAAGGAGAAAGACATTATGTCTATGTCAGACCCCAAAACACAGATTCAAACCCAAAGTGGCCTCCCCCCTATCTCTGACGCACCCATTCACTCCTTACAAGAGACTCAGCTTGCTGAGACCGAATTCACGAAACCTCGCCCACACCAGTCCCTTTCCAATGTGGATCTCCCCAGTGCCCCCACCCAGATCAAGGAAACCTTCACACACTCCAACGACTCTCTCGACCAACTCCTCGCAGTCTACCTCGACAACTAGGTTTCGCCCCTGCTCGTCGGTGACGTCGGCCTAGGCCAATCCCACTTCAACTCCTCGCAGTCTACCTCGACAACTAGCCAGAATTATTCATGTTGTTCGTCGCGAGGCGACGGAAAGCCCGAGCAAATACAAGGAAGGCATAGGATCGCCCTTGCAGGCGGTACATCGTACCGTCGAGACGACGAAACAAGCCTGACGAAGTAGATATCGGGGGTTTGCAAGCTGTAGCAGAACGTTCGTGAATCATCCAGCTAGGTTTCGACCCTACCACTGCTCTCTGCCACGACAAGCCTCAACCTCACGCAGACCATCACAGCCAGGCTGGACACAGAAACACGGATGTTTCCGCACTTCCCCAAGCGACCACACCCGCTTTCTTCTTTTTAGGGAACGTCGGGTTGTTGTGCTGGATACAGAAACACGGATGTTTCCGCATTCCCCCAAGCGACCACATCCGCTTTCTTCTTTTTAGGGAGCGTCAGGTTGTTGTGCTGGTGCAGCGTTTGCGAAAGCAGGTAGTTGGTTGGCGGTGTGACAGACACGTTGGATGGTCGGAAAGAGGTTCATATCGATACCGAAGCGACGAGCGTTGAACTCTTGAGGCACAATAACGATGTCCGCAAGAGAAAGTTGGTCACCATAGGCGTGAGCACCAGCAGTCTTTTGAAGAAGTTTTTCAAGGCCCTGGAATCCTCGCTCGATCCAATATTTCGCCCACTCTAGAGCAACAGGCCGCTCGACCTTGAATTGTTCTTGCAAACGTTTCATCACCTTGAGGTTCTGAATCGGCTGAATCGAACTGTTTACGATCTCAACAATCTGCCGGACTCTAGCCCGCTCTGGAAGAGCACTGGGCATAAGAGAGGGTTCGGGATGAGCCTCTTCAAGATACTCAAGAATCGCCACAGACTGGCTGATGGTGGAGAGGATCTCACCTTGGGCATCCAAGATCTCTAGTGTGGGAAGTTCTCCAACAGGATTGCGAGCGAGATAGTCATCGCTGTATTGCTGCCCTCCCCCCTCAAGCAAATGTACGGGGATATAGGTATATTCAAGCCCTTTGTACCCAAGCATAATACGCACACGGTACGAACAACTCGAACGAAAGTAGCTGTATAGCCGAAACATAGCTCAACCTTTCCAGGGTACGACTTTTTGCTCGATAGCACCAAAGATCGATTGTCCATCTTTTTTCATTTCAATTCGCACCTGATCGCCAAACTTCATGAAGGGGGTTTTGAATTCTCCTTCTTCAATTTTTTCAATCATGCGTCGCTCTGCCAAGCAGCAGCTTCCTTTGGCTCGGTCTTTGTTGGAGATCGTGCCTGAACCGATGATCGTCCCTGCCCCCAAGGGCCGTGTCTGACAGATATGCTCTATCAACCGATGAAAGGAAAATACCATCTCCGGACCGGCATCGGGATTGCCAAAGAGTTCGTTGTTGTAGTGAACTTCGAGGGGCAACCAAACTTTACCATCCTTCCAAGAATCCCCCAACTCATCGGGAGTAACGGCAAAAGGAGAGAAGGCCGTCGGAGGTTTGGAGACCACAAACCCAAAGCTCTTCGCCAGCTCGCTGGGAATGAGAGCCCGCAAAGACACATCATTCACCAACATAATTAAACGCACATGGGGGGCTGCCTCTGCCTCCTTTGTTTGGTAAGGCACATCGCCGGTAACGATAGCGATTTCGCCTTCAAAGTCGATACCCCAGTCTTCTGTTTTGTGAACGATATCTTGGACAGGCCCCAAGAAGGTGTCCGATCCGCCTTGGTACATCAATGGATCGTTGTAGAAAGACGCAGGCACCTCAGCACCTCGCGCTTTTCGGACCAACTCCACATGATTCAGAAAAGCTGAACCATCCAACCACTGGTATGCCCGAGGGAGTGGTGCATACAATTTCTCAACATCCACATCGAAAGCATCCGTTAACTTCCCCTGATTCAGCGCATCATACCGCTCTTGCAATGCAACAACAATATCGTCCCATTGCTCCAGCGCGGCTTGCAAAGTCGGTGCGATGTCTGTGGCTTTCACGGCACGTTGACCATCTCGACTCACCACCAACAACTGACCATCACGAGAGCCATCATTCCATGTTGCAAATTTCATAAAAAAACCTCTTTTTGTTCTGCGTTTGGAGAAATTACTGAATCACACCTTTGCTTCGACCCACTTCGATGAAAGCATCGACAGCGCGATCGATCTGCTCCATCGAATGACCTGCCGACAATTGCACTCGAATGCGAGCTTCTCCACGAGGTACAACAGGGAAGCTGAAGCCGATCACATAAATACCGCGTTCGAGCATCTCATCTGCAAACTCGGTAGCAAGACGAGCATCGCCAAGCATAATGGGTACGATCGGATGGTCACCGGCTTTGATATTAAACCCAGCCTCGGTCAATCGCTTGCGAAAATGCATAGTATTCTCTTCGAGTCGATCCCGAAGTGCAGTGGAAGCAGACAAGACATCCAACACTTTGATCGCAGCTTTAACGATCATGGGGGCGAGAGTATTGGAGAACAAATAAGGTCGAGACTTTTGACGCAACATATCGATAATTTCTTGACGTCCTGTGGTGTAACCACCCGAAGCACCACCCAAGGCTTTACCAAGGGTCGAGGTGAGAATGTCAATCCGTGACATCACGTCGCAATACTCGGGAGTGCCACGACCCGTTGCCCCCACAAAGCCTGTCGAATGAGAGTCATCCACCATAACCATCGCATTGTATCTGTCGGCCAAATCACAGATCTCTTTCAGTGGCGCGATAGTTCCATCCATGCTGAAAACACCGTCCGTTGCGATCAGTCGAACCCGAGCACTCTGGGACTCTTTAAGCTTTTCTTCCAGATCTGCCATATCAGCGTTGCGATAGCGGAATCGCTGTGCTTTGCACAAACGCACCCCATCGATGATCGACGCGTGATTAAGAGAGTCACTGATGATCGCATCTTCTTTAGTTAGGATCGTTTCAAACAGACCACCGTTGGCGTCAAAACAGCTTGTGTACAAAATAGCATCATCGGTTTGATGAAACGTTGCTAGCTTTTGCTCCAACTCTTTGTGGATATCCTGAGTACCACAAATAAAACGAACAGAACTCAAGCCAAATCCGTGTGTATCAAGAGCCTCATGAGCTGCCGCAATCACATCGGGATGTGAACTCAATCCAAGATAATTGTTGGCACAGAAGTTCAGAACACTGTTGTCACGCCCCTCCACCTGGATGGTCGCAGACTGTGGCGTACGGATAATCCGCTCAGCTTTGTAAGTTCCGGCCTCTTTGATCTCTTCCATCTGCCGATCCAAGATCGGTTTGAGCGAACCATGCATGATTGTTCTCCTTGTTTTCCGATTGCTCGAAGGCTAGTTTCTGACTTATCCGGTAACAACGACTACCTTATTCTCCAATTTGTCAAAGGTGAGCCTAACTCTTCTCCCTATGTTCCGATGGCTCGAAGGTAAGCCGTCTCATGGCTCGAAGGTAAGCCGTCTCATGGCTCGAAAGTAAGCCGACCAAAAGCAAGTCTCCAGCTTATTCGATGGCGACGGCTACCTTATCTTTCCGGGCTACCTTATCTTTCCGGGCTACCTTATCTTTCCGGGCTACCTTATCTTTCCGGGCCACCTTATCTTTCCGGGCCACCTTATCTTTCCGGGCCACCTTATCTTTCCGGGCCACCTTACCTTTCCGGGCTACCTTATATTTCCGATTTGTCGAAGGCGAGCCTGAATACGTGCCACGACCATCTCAATCGCGACATCATTCTTTCCTCCACGGGGAATGACAACATCGGCATACCGCTTGGAAGGGGATACAAAGATCAGATGCATGGGCCTTACGGTTGTCTCATACTGCTCAAAACAGTTGTTGAGATCGCGGCCTCGTTCATTGATATCACGGCGCAAACGACGCATCAAGCGAATATCATCCTCTGTGTCCACAAACAATTTGATATCCATCTGTTCGCGTGATTTTTTCGAATCTAACACGAGAATGCCTTCGAGCAAAATGATGGGGGCAGGCTCAATCCGTGTGGTCTCTTCTGTACGACAATGCAAAGAATAGGAATACACGGGCTTTTCGATCGCCTCCCCACGGCACAGCTTTTGGATTTGTTCCACCAACAAGTCTTGATCAAAAGCATCGGGATGATCATAGTTGACGAGCTTGCGTTCTTCAAAGGGCAGCTCAGAAAGGTCCTTGTAATAAGAGTCTTGATCAATTAAGACCACCTCGTCAGGTTGGAAGTGCTCGGCGATCTTCCGAGCCACTGTCGTTTTCCCCGACCCTGTACCACCAGCAATTCCAATCACGAGCGTATGCATAACGTCACCCCACCAAGAGAAGAGAACAGCACGTCAAGAATTCTCAACACGCCTATGGGCCGTGGCTTACCCGACTCAAGCCACATTGTCAAGAGTACCTTGGATCCGTTATGCTGAGGTTTGTTACAGATTTCCTTCAGGAGAGAGCATCATGTCATCCACATCATCACCCACCTCGCCGTTGGCTCGATCCAACTCAGAAAACACGCCTCCCATCGATCTGCTCAACTACACCTGGAATGAGATGGAAGACCTTTGCATCTCGATGGAGCAGCCAAAGTATCGAGTCCGCCAGTTATTTCGTTGGATATACCAAGAGCTTGAAACCGATGTCATGCAAATGACAGACTTGCCCAAAGCTTTTCGCCTACGCCTTCAAAACGAAGCCTCTGTGGGTACACTCCGCACAGAAAGTGTAGCAGAGTCTGCTGATGGAACTCGCAAGTTTTTGTTTCGGTTGCACGATGATATGCTCATCGAAACCGTTCTGATTCCTGAAGAGAAACGCAATACCTTGTGTGTCTCTTCCCAAGTGGGATGTGCTCTTGCATGCAAATTTTGCTATACTGCAAGCCTCGGCCCCGGTCGGAACCTGACCTTGGGTGAATACATCGCCCAAGTGCTCGAAACAGCCAGATTGCTCCCTGAAGCCGAACGAAAGATCACCAATGTTGTCTTCATGGGTATGGGAGAACCCCTGATAAACTTCGACAACCTGATGAAGACTCTCTCTGTCTTGATGGACCATAGAGGCTTACATCTAGGCCGACGCCGCCTGACCGTATCCACAGCAGGTTTGTGTCCACAGATCTTAAAAATGGGCCAACAGTTCCCTGTGCGTTTGGCGATATCACTCCACGCCACCACGGATGAGCAACGCGATGATTTAATGCCGATCAACCAGCGATATCCACTCAAAACCTTGTTTGAGACACTGCAAAAGTATTGTGATCTTACTCCAACTCACCGCCTCCCCATCACATTGGAATACACACTGATCGCAGGCATTAATGACAGCAAACTCGACGCCCAGCGTTTGGCGAAACTGGCACGCTCCATTCAAGCCAAGGTCAACCTGATCCCCTACAACGAGCACCCTGGTGCCACATACACCCGCTCTAGTCCCAAAAGCATTGAGCAATTTCGAGACGTGCTTTTGGAGAAGCATATTCGAGCAACCTGTCGTATCACCCGAGGGGATGACATCTATGCAGCTTGTGGCCAGCTCGCCATCCACGGCCCTTCCGAGAACCCCACATCTCCTTCCACAGCTCCGAAGCCAGCCCCCCCAAGGACTCCACATCACAGACGCCGTAGGAATTGACAAACAGCCCCACTTGTCCATACATTGGTATCCTGACTTCTTTAAAATTATAGTCTTCAAAAAAATATGGAAAAATCTTTGAGCTTGTCTTTGTGGGATACAGAAAATATTCTCACTCGGTATCGCTTGCGCGTGGTGAGAGAAGAAGGGACTGCTCGACTGCGGGAGTTGCTTGCAGACCGTGCTTTTGTGCAATCCTTCCAAAACATTCTGGAGCAAGCCTCCCAAGCACCCACCCTACAGGAAGCACACTCCCAAGTAGAGCAGTGGTTCCAACAACAAAAATACCAATGGCAAACCATACCTGCAACACGAATGTGGAACTTGCTAAAGCCTCTTCTAACAGCAAAACCAGAAGCAAGATCAAAACGATCAGCACGATCAGCACGATCAGCACAATCTCCAAGGTCTTCAAAACAACAGCAACAATCAACACGCTCATTGCGTGAGGCAAGAAGAACTCCTCGAAAAGAGACGTTGCCCAAACAAGAAGACTCAGGCTTATCAAGGACACCACAAGCAAACGCTTCAACGACAGAAGACACGAGAAAAGACCACCTATCGAAACGACGAAGCAGGAGGAGAGTGAAGAGGTCGGGAGAGGTGAAGAAGTCGGGAGAGGAAAAGAGGTCGGG
>JALTMC010000223.1:0-6985 GCA_027005175.1 Myxococcales bacterium | reverse complement strand
AACTCCTTTCGCGCAGCCCTCGACGAGAGCTTCCATCCTCACTCACCTTGTCCAAAAGAGAGACGCTCGCACAGGCGGTGGAGAGTACTCCAAAACCATTGCCACCTGCAACAGATGCCCGCTTGTGGGATACCAACAAAGTACTCAACCAGCTTCGACTCATGTTTATAAGGGAGAAAGACACAACCTCCTTACGACGCTCCCTTGCTGATCCTAGCTTGTCTGCGCGATTTCAACTTGCGATGGAGCGTGCCTCCTTCACGACATCTCCCGAGGAGGGAAAAGAACAAGTCCGTCAGTGGCTCTTCAAACAAGAGCAGTTCAACCCCACATTTCCTGCAGCACGCTTGTGGTCCTATCTTCAGCAAGTGTTACTCCATACCGCCAGTCAACCTGAGATGCAGGAACCTCCCAATCAGATAGAGCAGAACAAACAAGCAAGACAGCGAGATCAGCTTCAGCCAGAAAAGAAGAGAACACCACCAAGTGAGATTCAGGCTTTCAAACGACGGATACTTCCACATCAAAAGAAAAGTTTGCGAAAACGACGGGACTCCTTCGGAACTCTCACCATCAGTGCTCCAAAAGATATAAGAGTCGTAACGGGCCTCCCCCTTCCCTCAACACAAGAAAAGAAGCCTGCAACAGGCCTCCCCCTTCCCTCAACACAAAGGAAGAAAGCAACCTCCCCTTTGTTTCAGCCCTCTAAGACTTCGTCAAACCCAGAGCAAGCACAATCTGACCAGAAAGAGGAGCACCGCGAAACTTCCAAGTCAGCCAAAGCTGCTCCCAAGAGAAGAAAGAAAGCGAGAAAGAAAGCGAAGGTGAAGACGCTGATCGCAGATACAGCAGAGCGTGCCCGAATTCGAAAGCTTCGAGACAGATCAGGCTCCCCTCAGCCACCCAAAACCAAGGTAAAAACACTGGTTGTGGAGACAACAGAACCCCCCTTCGCTGTGCAGAAAAGCGAGGCAGCAAAAGCTGCCGCTCGTCGCCCAATCCTGCCACAAGGAAGAGCCACCTTTCATGAGGCAAAGCCAGAGTCCCCACAGTCCGAGACTCCAATCCAAAGTAGCCCTACTCCAGCAGATGACGTTCACAAACAGTCTGTACAAGGGCAGGAGCAATCCGTATTGGAAGCAGGGACACGGTCTCCAAAACGATCTTCAACAACATCGGTGGAAGGAGCACAAAAGACGATTTCGACGAAGGAGGAGATTGATGCAAAGATCGACAATCTCATTCAAATGTTTCCTCCAAACGAGATACAGTCCAGAGTAGAAAAAGAGCAGGATTCCGTTCTGAGACGAATCAGGCTCCAGGTGGAACAGACCAAGCCTATCTATTTTTTAGGCTTGGTTATCATCCTTGCGCTTGGACTCTACTTTGGATTGGGACTCAACCTCGCAACCACCAACCGCCCTCAAGGAAAGCCTGTTCCGGTTCAGATCTACCAAAACTATGCCCCAATCATCCAGGCATTCTCCCACCAAAAAACTATTTCACTTGTGGTGACAAGCCACTGGCATGACAACATCACACCCAAACAGTTAAAGCGACGAATTCTTCGGATGAAGTCACTCTTGCAAGAACAACACTTCACAAAACTCAAGGTCTTTCTCGAAAATGGAAAGGTCGTCTTCTCCTACTCTCTCCGAATGAAAAGTGAGATGAGATGAGATGTCAAACATTTTTCTGAAAGGGAGCACAACACCGCCCGACTCTCTCCGAATGAAAAGCAAGATGAGATGATTGGAACACTCATCCTGAGAGCGAGCAACGCTTGAGTTGATGCAAGGAAGGACCGAATGCGGCCCACTTGCCTTGAATCGCAAGGGCTGCTCAATCCTTGTCAACCGATAGTATATTGCTCTCACTGTTGACCTTGACTTGCCTTGAATCGCAAGGGCTGCTCAATCCAGTTCAAACTCACGACAAATGAGCCACATTGCACAAGTTTCAATTTTACCGAGGATAACGGGCTGCTCAATCCAGTTCAAACTCACGACAAAAGATCAGAACTTTGTCTATCGGTTGCTTGAAGTAATCAGAGCGATGAGTCTCGTTGGGGTAGCCGTGAACACACAAGCCAGTGTCTTCATTAAAGAAGGCACACTGCTCACAGAGAAAATTAAGCTGGTACTGATGTATTTGATCCATGAAGCTTTGCGTAACAGGACCATGAAGCGGTGAGATGGTACGAATTTTAGCCATGAAGAGTCTGACACAAAAGAAAGAAGGAGACCAAGAGGGGCGATAGGAAAAAGAGGGGTGATCTTATGGACACTTGATACCATCGTCAACTTGACCGTTGCAGTCGTTGTCTTTGCTGTCACAGACTTCTTTCGCCTGGGGTACGATAGCACCTTTACAAACTTCTTTGCCAGCCACACAAGCGGTGCGACCCGACTTACAAATCCCAACACCCAATGTTCCTTGCTTACCGTCATAACACTCACGTGGCACAACATTGTCTTTCAAGGTGTCACAGTCGTTGTCTTTACCGTCACAAACTTCGACAGCATTGGGATTGATGGTTTTGTCATTGTCATTGCAGTCGCGATCGGAAGTAAATCCATCTTTGTCTTTGTCTTCGATGAGGACACACTTGCCATTGTTACAAAACTCTTTGTTGGAGCATGCAGGAGTACAAGGTTTCTCGCAAATGCCACGATCGACATTGCAAGAGGTGCCTGGAGCGCAAGAGGCTGGGCACAAACGCTTGCATACACCAACAACACAAACAAAGCCTGTTTGTGGGCAGGGTGGGACACACTCTGATGTGGGAGAGCAAGTTCCGTTGACACAGACTTCGCCCGACTTACAGACAGGGTTACAGGGAGCCTGAACACATCGCCCATTGACACAGCTCTGCCCATCACCGCAGGTGACAGCACATTGCAGGATCTGACCATCGGGTGTGGAGGGAACACGAGGCTTACAAACAAACTTTTCACCTTGTTTGACACACAAGTGATCCGAGTCACAAGAGGGAGAACATTTGTACAGCGTCTCAGGAACACAACGTTGTTCCGAGATACTGTATGTGAAGCCTGTACCACATCGAGCAGCAGGAGGTGGAACACTTCTTCGACCACATTGAACAAATACCACCACTGCCACAACTAGTAAGCAGCAAATACCTACATTATGAAATGCAACTGTAAACCTTCTCATCATCAATCCTTCTGCACACTGACACAGGAGACCAACTGCTTGATCTCCTGAACACAGCATGTATGATTATCTAAAGCGAGCGCAATATAATGGAAACCCATACAAAAACGCAAGCCTTGTTTTGAGTTTTTTTGTACAGGAGTTCGATGGGCTTCTTATCCTTGCTCCAATTGAGGAGCAAAAAGCCAGCTTATAAGAGTGTTCCAGCCGGTGCAAACCTGTTCATTCTTATCCTTGCTCCAATTGACCTTGATCTCTTGCTGCTGTACAGGCAGATCAAATAACGTGCAAACCTGTTCATTCTTATCCTTGCTCCAATTGAGGAGCAAAAAGCCAGAGGCTTGCCACCAAGAAAAGCAAGTCAAACGAGAGCAGTCCACGCAACCAAAGCGAAGTGTGTTGAACTCCCCCCACTCCGATACATTCTGCGGTAGCGCGTGCACATGCGATAAGCAAAGGCAGAGCGACAGGCAAGAAAAGCAAGGGCATCAGAGCATCCCGGAAGCGGGTGCGAAGGAGCAGTGTGGCCATCATCGTCCCGAGAATGGAGATCCCCCACAGTCCGAGCAAGAGGATGAACAAGACAGGAGACCACAGCAGAGCAAGCTCAACCTGAAACATGAGAGCTGCCAGAGGCACAGCCCAGATCGCGCACATCAACAGGTAGAGAAAAAGAGAAGCCTGTTTGGCGAGAAAGATGGCTTCCCGGGAGATGGGTGCCATACGGAGCCCTTCCAAGCAACCATCCACCATATCAGCGGCATACAATCGTCCCATTCCAAGAGTCCCACCAAACGCCAGAATGACCCACAATACACCGGGCATGACTTGACGTTGTACAGAGGGGCCGGCTTGCAAAGACAACCCAAAGATCCCCAGGGAGAGAATCACAAAAAAGAAAATGGTTGTAAGTTGAACCCGGCTTCTCCACTCCACCGTCCACTCTTTATGCAACAGCCACCAAGCTTGACGAAACAGTTCCATGAAAACCTCAAACCTCTCTGCCAAAAGAACCACACCTCTTATTGCAAGAGGCTTACTTGTGAATCAACATGGATGTCACAGGGAGAGAAGGAACTCCCCTACGACAAAGATCATTGCGGCAAGCATGTACATGACAAAGAGAGAACTGTCCAGCATTTCAATTTTCACACCAAGAGAGTATGATCGCTTTCGCAATGGAATGTTCATGAATAATGTGGGCTAGTACTTGAATCGCGTGCGTATTCATGGCAGACTTCCATGCATTGCGGAAACGGAGTGTCAACCTACCCTAAAAAACAGGGGCAAGATGTCACCCACACAGTACAAGGACTGCAAGTAGACCATGCGCCAGGAAAAGATCTTACTTCTCGAAGAGAATCCAACACGACGGGAAGAGCACTATCAATACCTCCAGGAGTTGGGGCAGGTCATGATTGCCGATCTCGACTCTGATCCCAAGACGTGGGAGGAGAGCCCCACCCTCGTAGTGACATCCATGCCTGTGTCCCGAGGAAAAGAACGCAAGCTCCTCAAAGAGTTGATGGAGCTTCCCAATCGCCCCTTTTCTCTGTTCCTCTTAGAAGCGAACAAGGCCTGGCAGGCCACAGAAGCTCTGGAGCTGGGTGCCGATGAGATTATGCGCCCACCTTTTGCCGGACGCGAGCTGTGCTCACGCCTACAATGGCTCGCCAACCGGCGGCGACGAGAACACCTCGGGCACCCCAATACATCCGGAGAAGGCCGACTCTCCGAGATCTCGGTGCTCGAACTGGTGGAGCTGTTTGCCCAAGGGAAGGGCACCGCTGTTGTCCAGCTCCACTCTGGAGCAGAACGAGCCCGTATGGTCTTTATGGAAGGTCAACTCATCGCTGCCACCTTGAACCATCGCCAAGGGATGGACGCTCTCGTTCGACTGCTGCGATGGGATGACGGTAGATTTGAGAGTTCTCCTGAGGTTCCCGACGATGATTACGGTATTCTGAAGCAAGAAGATCCCATCAAAGAAGCCATCGCCACTCTCTCTGAATGGAACAAGAAGCTGACCTTGCTTCCCCCCATCGACGAAGTGATCCAAGTTCGGTTTCTGCATGTTCAAAACAACCTGGATAGCCTGAGCCCGCTGGCTGAACAACTCCTGTGGCAATTGGCCTCTCACCGCTCCATTGGAAAACTCATTGAATCCTACGATGGTGATCTGTTAGCTGCGCTCACCGAATTGCAGAACCTCTACAAGCAAGACTATTTCTATCCGTCGGAGAAAGAAGCTCCCAACCCTATTGGCTTTGGCGATAGTCATGTTGAACTTACCGATATCGCAAAGCGCAGCCAAGAGCTTATCAGTGCCCACCAAGGCAACTTCAAAGAACGACTGGCTGATGCAGCTCAAGCAGCGGCTGCTCAGTTGATGGCTGTGGCGAACCCTGTCACCCAACCCACCGATCCAGCTCACCGAGACAGATACCCTTCGTTCTTGGAACTCCCCGTCCCATCGGCACCAAGCCTCTCTACAATGCCAAGTTCAGAGACATCTTCGAAGTCTGTCAGTACCTTGGACTCCCTGTTCGGTCCTGCCCTTGATCCTCCCCTCGATCTGCCGATTTCTTCCACAGAACTGCCACAAAGCGACGCCAATACCGACATCTTGGGTGCGGAGATATCCTCGGCTGACGTCGCGATCGCCGAGATCTCGCCATCCTTTGAGTTGGACGATTTTAAGAGTCTCACAGACACAGAGCAGCTCCTTCCAACAGAAAGAGTCAACGACATCTGGAGCATTGAACCCCATCGAACGCTGCCTCCAGGACAAGGAGCCCCTGCGACAACAAGAACGAACCTTACAGCATCTCCACAATCTGTGGAAGACTTACTCGAATCCTCATCATCGATGGAAGTTGAAACTCCCGAATCAGAGAAAGAGGAGATGCTGTCCATCGCAGAAAAGCAAGAAGAGGAAGTCAATACATTGTCTTCCGTGCCAGCCTACATGGAGGAGAACTCCTCCCTCCCCACAGGGGAGTTTGACAGCTTCGCAAACCAAGATGCCCCCTTCGACTTTCCCGATCAAGCCGATCAACCCTCTGATAGCGACACCGTGACCTTCTCACTGAGTAATGATGGTCAATCCAAAGCAGAACAGTTCCTCACCATCTCCCAGGAGAAAGAGGCTCCCAAAGATCTGTCCAAGATGACACTCCCTCTCATGACTGTCGTTCCAGATCCCAACGAAGCCCCTGACGAGAGCAGCTCCCCAATCGAGCCCCCCACTTCGATGGAAGAGAGCAAGCTCCAAAATGCTGACACCATTGTCACACCATCGACAGAGAGCGATGATGTAAAACAGCTACTTCGTGCCGAAACATTCGATATTCTTGGCAAGTTGGTCAACACTCCACTCTCGAGTTCCCAGCAAAGTTTACCGGAGGTTCCCGAGCAGAAGCTGCCATCCGCCACAAGTCTCGCGCTGGGCCAAGATATGCTGTCGCAAGACAGGCTCTCTATCCCTGCTGTTGACGATATTGTCGCACCTGGAATGACACTGGCCATGGGCCAAGCCGTTACTGCCTCCCATGAAGATCTACAATCGGCCCCAGAGTTGGAGCCCATTCGGCCAGCGGCTTCCTTCACACTGGAGTTCAACAACCCTAGCGAAGTAGAGACAAGCTCACATACATCGCAAAGCAATGTCCAGGCCGCATCTCCCCGCCAAACGGATGACTTTGCATCGTTTGGCTCACAGAAAAACACTCATGAGCCTACCCCCACCCCCTTTGTTCGCAAGCCACGCCCTCCCTCCCTTGAAGTGCCTGCTCCCCAAGAAGATATC
>JALTMC010000222.1 GCA_027005175.1 Myxococcales bacterium | reverse complement strand
CCACTGTAAAGAACATTTTGTGAGGAATAGCAACTTCCGAACGGAAATGAGGAGTCAGAAGGAAGGATTCTGCACCCTATCAAATCACTTTCGTGTGCGATAAGTATGTACGTTCTAGCGTCATAAAAGTTTGATTTACATAGAAGTTCAGCAGTTAGCCTTTATCCTTGACCAACATCGTACGCGTATCCAAAATGAGATCTTGGTGATCTTCGTCTCCATGTGCACTTTTCAACAGAGTGACATTGATATCACCGTCTTTGGGTTGCAAATGAATCATCGTATCAAACATCTCAGAGACTTCCATCATGTTGGCAGGCGTGCCATCATCAGCAGCTTGTTCATGACGATGAGAGCGAACCGCAAACCAAATGCGAAGCCCGTACTTCTGTGCAACCTCTTTGAGGTCGCGAAGTGTACTCACTGTGCTTGGATTGTCGAAACTAAAGCCATCAAACAAAACAACTTGTGGAGAAATGATGAGCTGCTCCGTCAAGTCGGTCAAACGCTCTTCAAAACGAGGAACAGAGAAGTCTTCCACGTCGCTAAAGGTCATGATCATCCGGTGATGTGCAGCGTCGTCCCACATCGCCTTGACAAGATGTCTCTCATAGATGGAGGACAAACCAGTCAAAACCTGCTTGTACCACAGTTTGACCTTATCCAAAGGGTCTCCCAGGCTGACATGTAAGACATCCTGGTCATGAAGCATTCGCTCCAGTGCGATTTGCACAAGAAGAGCCGTTTTGCCAACACCTGCACGAGCAGAAATGGCACCGAAGCCACCGGAAGGGAGAATGGTGGCAGCATCCCCTCCCAACAATCGTAAGGGATTGCGAAAGATCACATCTTGTTTTGGCATCTTACAGACCTCGCTTCGTCAAGATTATAGGATCGGGTGGACTGGCTTCTTCACTCATGTTCAGACTCTCAAATGACACGTTGTGGTAGACCAAGGATCTATCCTAAAACTCCTAACAGCCTTTCTATGGGCTGTCAATACACAACACCTGTTCACACAAGAAAAAAGGACAGAGGAAAGCTCATCAACCCGTAAAAATAGATTCCTGTTCGGAGACATCTCCCATGATCCGTGCAGGGTTGCCAAATGCAAGTTTTCCAGGAGGAACATCTCTTGTCACCACAGACCCAGCACCCACCATCGCATCACGACCGATCGTGATCCCAGGCAACAAAACAGATCCCCCTCCAATACGACACCCACGACACAAGGTGGGTCCCTGAAGAAACTGATTGGCTCCATTCCTACGCCAGAGCATTCGCTTATCGTTGGTCGTCACCACACAAGGCCCAAGGAAAACATAGTCTTCCACAACCATATTGGCCGTCACATATGCCTGCGTCTCAATCATCACATGCTCGCCCACAGTGGTTCCAAACTCAACAACCGCGCCCGTACCTACCACAGAACGCTGTCCAATGCGACTATTTTCTCGGATCATCACACGATGACCCGTCTGTGAGCCGTCTCCAAGATGAACACCGCTGTAAAGCACAGTCCCAGAACGAACCAAACAATCGCGACCAAGAACAACCGGCAACTGCTCACCGGCCCGCGTCGGGTGACATAACTCTACATTGTCTTCAATCGTTGTATTTTCACCGATAAAAAGAAGTCCCTTTTGAATCAAACTCACAAAAGAATCCGGGTATGTACGCAAAACTCTCAATCTCCTATCCAACACTCTTCAAAGGCACAAGCCTAGAAAAAACCTACCCAAAGTCCTCCAAGATCACAAGCATAGCAACATCTTATCCAACATTCTTCAAAGGCACAGCAACACCAACATTTCACCCAAGATTTTCAAGAAGAATAACAATACAAAAACCTTACCCATCACTCCAAGGTACAAGGAAAACAACACAAGCTAGAGTGAAAACTCCTGGCAAGCCGATATGATTTGCTCAACTTCTTCATCACGGAGGGAAGGATAGATCGGGATAGAGAGGACCTCACCAGTGATCTGTTCCGCATGTGGACAGTGAAAGCCATCCAGGCCCAATGCGATATATGCTTTCTGTTGGTAACTCAACATGGGATAGATCACTGCCGAGCTTATGCCACGCAGTCGAAGGTGCTCCTGCAACAAGCTGCGATGTCTGCATCGCAACGTGTACTGATGAAAGACATGACCAGCCTCTTTGAGTACAAAAGGATGTTTTAAGAAGGGGTTTTGAATCCCCTCACGATACCGCGTAGCGATCGCCATTCGTCTGTGATTGCCTTCACTCAAACGGGCCAGTTGGGTTCGTCCCAAGGCGGCAAGAACATCGGTCAAGCGGTAGTTATAGCCCACAAAAGCGTGCTCATAACCGCCCGTTCGCCCGTGGTTGATGAGGCAACGCATCCGTGCAGCAAGAGCATCGTCATGCGTTGTAACCATCCCACCTTCCCCAACAGGTAAATTCTTTGTCGCATAAAATGAGAAAGTACCCACATCACCCACAGTCCCCGCCTGTTTCCCTTTGTAAGTCGCACCATGTGATTGAGCACAATCTTCTATCAAAGAGACATCTGCTTGTTTACAGAGCTGCCGCAAACGAAGGACATCACACATTTGTCCAAACAGATGTACAACCACGACAGCCTTGATTGGATGCTGGGAGAGGGCCTGCTCTACAGCATTGAGATCGAGTAAAAAGGTAGTGGGGTCGATGTCTACAAAGACAGGCTGAGCCTGACAATGCAGGATGGAATTGCTGGTCGCAATAAATGTAAAGGGAGTGGTCAAAACCTTGTCTCCAGGCTGAAGGCCCAGACCAAGCAAAGCAGTATGCAAAGCAACGGTTCCGTTGGTTACTGCGATCGCATGCCGGACCCCAAGGTAAGCAGCAAACTCCGCTTCAAAGGCACGAACTTCAGGCCCTGAAGCCCAGTATCCACTGTATAAGGTTCGGGTCACGGCTTCGACATCAAGCTCCTCAATCACCGGGCGTGCCATGGGAATCATTCTTTTCCTCCAACCATTATTGCTCCTGAAAACTCCGATGGTTCGCGCAGGTCCTTCAAACAGCACTCGACCCAGTACAACACTTGAGTGGCCTCCTCACCCGTCACTGTGCCACTCCCTCTCTCTCCCTCTAGCATCTTACAAAATGCCTTGGCCTGAGAGAGCAGTGGTTCACAATGAGGGATGTATGGAGCTTCCACATTGTAACGATTGAGATCGGATGGATCTCCCACATACACTTTCGCCTGCCCCCGAAGCAGATCACCCACAAAAAAGGCTCCCGATGTCGCAATATGGAGCTTCCTTGATTTAAACGGGGTCAGCCAGTTTGTGTTAATCGAGCCCACCACATGATTGGAGGTAGAGACAACGATCTGAGCCACATCTTCGTGCTCACCACAAGTTCGATTTCCCACACAGCGAACCTGCTCAAGAGGAGATTGACTGAGATAGGAGATAAGATCGAGATCATGAACCGCCAAATCAGTGATAATCCCCACATCCTTAACACGTGGTGGACGTGGCCCCACACGCTCAATGTTGATGGATAGGATCGTCTCGTGGCTTAGTCGCTCAAGCAACCAAACCACCAAGGGATTAAAACGCTCTGTGTGGCCTACTCCGATTTTGATCTTACGCTGCTGAGCCAATGTTACCAACTTTTCCGCTTGTGCAACCGTCGCCGCGATAGGCTTCTCAATAAACACATGACAGCCCGCGTCAATCGCCTGCATTGCCAAGGAAAAGTGCATACTTGTTGGCGTGGCAATCAGCGCAACTTCAGCGTGTTGAAAAGCTTCTTCTGCGGAAGTAAAGGCTCGCACACCATACTGCAAGCGCAGAGACTGTAACACCTCTTCTTTGGGGTCAAAAATCCCAACAACCTCGAAGCATCCCTGCAACTGACTTACAATACGGAGATGATGACTCCCCATACTTCCCAAACCCAAGATCACTGTTTTCCAACGACGGCTCATTTGCCAATCCCGCAAGTAAGAGTTATGTTTTGGAAGCTTTGAAAGGGGATGTCCTTTTCAACAGCAAAAAACAAAGGTTTCTTTTACTAGAGATCGAGTGGGTTCTTCAACTTTCAATCATCTGTCCGTCCCACATGGGACGGTCAGTGTTGTATATAAGCGTCTCCACCTCAACCAATCTCATGGTTTGTTTGATGCAGTAAAACAAGGATGTGCTCAGCAGCCTTGCTGTGGAGGAGGAAAGAAAATGGCACAAGAAAAAGACCTTTATCGTATTTTGGGTGTATCGAAAAACGCCTCCGTTGATGAGATCAAATCATCGTACCGCAAACTTGCACGCGAAAATCATCCTGACAGAAACCCTGATGACGCAAAGGCAGAAGAACGCTTCAAAGAGATCTCTGTCGCTTATGAAGTCCTGGGGAATGAAGAGAAACGCAAACTCTATGACGAGTTCGGCCTCGCAGGAATTCGCTCAGGCTTTGATGCCGACCAAGCTCGCCAATACAAACAATGGGGTCAAGGAAATCCCTTTGGGGGCTCGTACGGTGGTGGAGGCTTCGGCGGCGGCATGGAGTTTGATCTCAGCAGCCTCTTTGACCAAATGTTCACAGGCCGTAGTGGAGGAGGAGGCCGTGGTGGCTTCGGTGGCGGTGGCTTCGGTGGCGGCGGCAACCCATGGGGAGCACAACAGCCAAAGCCCAAACGAGGAACCGACAAGGAGCGTACGATCTCCATCGATTTCATGGAAGCCGTTCTGGGTGGAAAACATGAGATTACCGTCCCCTCCAACAGTTCAGGTTCTCAAGTATTAACCATCTCGATCCCCCCTGGCGTCGACAATCACTCCAAAATTCGCCTCGCTCGCAAAGGCAATCCTGGAAAGAATGGTGGCCCACCTGGCGATTTAATCCTACGCCCTCGTGTTGGTAACCATCCCATCTTTAAAAGAGACGAGAACAACTTGCTGTTGACCCTCCCCATCACAGCATTCGAAGCCTATAAGGGCACTCGTGTGGAAGTTCCAACTCCAACAGGATCTGTGGATCTACGCATCCCACCGGGTTCTCAAAGCGGCCAAAAATTACGCTTGCGTAAAAAAGGGATCGCTGCCCACAAAAAGAAGCCTGCAGGCGATATGATCGTAGAACTACAAATCGTTATCCCCCAAAACGAAGATCCAGAGGTTGCCTCTCTTCTTGAGCAACTGCAAGGACATTATGAAAAAGACGTTCGCGAAGGTCTTCTCGACTAGAGAAATGACAAAGCAGAGATGAGCTGAGGAGAACTTGTGACAGCACGGCAGGATAACTTTAAGAACCTTGTAGAGATCAATGACTTTATGGGGTTCTACGACTTTATGCACCAAAGTAAATTCAAGTTACTTAAGATTCAATCATCACAAACAGTAGATTTTGACAAAGAATTGTTTGTGCATTGCTGTAAAAGTCAGTTCAATCCAGAATTGGTTGTGGGCCACATGAGTCTTTCGATTGTGGACTTTGACAATCCCATGGTCAAACAATACATCAGAAACAAGCAGACGGAACTCCGCCTGACTCCGGGCTCACCTGTCGTCTCAGGGTATTATCTATTTTGTGACGAAAGGGCCATTAGCCACCACCCTGAGACAGAAAAAAAATCCTCCCCAAAACACGAATCTTTGTTGGGAGGACTCTTCTCATTCCTCAAAAACCACACCTCGCAAGAACAAACATTATCAGAAGGCTTGCTCATGGCACAAAAGTTCGAAGCCGCCATGCAAGACCTCTCCGAGATGCAGCCTCCTACAGAAGCACCAAAAAGCCAGCCTACATCAAAAAGCCAGCCTACATCAAAAAGCCAGCCTACATCAAAAAGCCAACCTACATCAAAAAGCCAACCTACACCGGAACCTATCTCTATCGATCCCCAAGCCAAGTTAGAGTTGCATCAAGCATACTCGTTGTTTGGGCTTGAACTCCACGCTTCCAAAGACGAGGTAAACCGAGCTTATCGGGCACTTGCCAAGCAGTTCCATCCCGATCAATTTAATGATAACCCTCAAATCCAGGCTTATGCGGCCAAACAATTTAGAAGAGCCAATCAGGCCAAACAACTCATCTATAAGTACCTCAACGGTTAAGATTCTTGCTGCACGACGACTCCGAGCCGCAGTTTCTCCAATGGGCTACGTCGAGCAAGCAATTTATCGCGTAAGCCAGAGGAAGGAGATCGCTTTTCATTTTCCAAGCGCATTTCTTTAGCAAGTCTCTCTTCTATCTTGGAGAAAAGCTGTGACTTCATCTTGATGTCGTAGATAGAATGTGATGGTAGCGTATACATCAGATAACTCAAGAGATGGATACATATCGATAATATCTTCAGGTGTTGAACCATTGAGATATGCATTCATAGGATCGTTGATCCAACAACCTTGACAATTGATGGATAGGAAGAGAACCAAATTTCTTGCTGGAAGCCAAAGAGAAAAAACTGTAATATACTCTACA
>JALTMC010000221.1:4020-6443 GCA_027005175.1 Myxococcales bacterium | reverse complement strand
TGAAGCGATCGTACAATCCTCTCGAACCGCCCAAGGATTTAGCATAACCACCACGAGGTCCCGGGCGAAAGCCAAAACCTGCCATGGACACCCCCATCGGATAGTCCAGAGGCACCACTCCCAACCCCACCCGAATAGGCTTGCGTTGCGTACTGCCCGCATTGGGCAACTTGCCCTTCAACCAGTTGGGCTTATGGCATTGCCCATCTTCACAAACATGACCCTTGGGACAATCCGTATCGATCTCACACCGGTCCACACAACGGGTCGACTTGTCATACTCAAAACAAAACTCATGTGGCTTACAATCGCGATGCCCCAAGCACTCTTCTGCCTTAATACACTTGCCTTTGCTACAGTTACCCTCAGGGCATTCTCGCGATGAAATACAGACCTTTGGCCCCGTATCCTCCCGAACCACAGTAGAATCACTGCCGCCCCCATCCACAGAACCCTCTGCAACAGGCTCACTCCCCACCTCTGTGATAGGCTTCTCGTCGGTAGGCTGCGGACTACACGACCAACTCAAGCCAAAGACACAAACGAAAATCCATACATACTTCAATACACGTCTCATCAACTCAATATCCCCTCTCCAAAACAAAAATACAAAAATCCACACAATCTTATACGGAAGTGAGTACAGAAGCAAGCACACCGAACACATGTTCGATAAACAACACAACCCCTCTCCGCAAACTCACGGTGCTCTCCCGGCACCTTGGAATTGATGCCGAGACATGAAGACCTTTGACATTCCAAAAGGAAGCCTTATACTCTGTGGGTGTCCAGGTGAGGTTTGCCAGGAAAGAGAGCAAACCTAACATCTAGACATTTTCGCTTATCGATGATAGGTGGGATGTGTTGTTCTTTGACAATTGGGGGGTGCACAGGTTTCGACGGGATTGAGAAAGCGCATGGTGCGTGTCGGGGGTCAGGGTGGCCCCGTAAAAAACCCTGAACTGTTTAATTGCCAACGATAACGTTGAGCTTGCTCTAGCTGCATAACTGTAGTTAGTGCTTTGTCTGGTGTGGTAGTGTCTGCGGACCACATCGGGCATAACTTTAGCAGACTGGCCAAAGGTTGGTGTCTCTACGACCTGCGGTAAGACTTACTGAGAATAGCGAAGGCAAAGCTTGCCCTATGAGCGTTGTCTAAGCGAAACAAAACCATAGGAATACACACGTAGACCCATCCGTGGACCAGTTTCGGACGCGGGTTCGATACCCGCCACCTCCACTCACAAAAGACTGGACCCTTCCAACAAAGAGGTCCATTCTCATCGCAAGATCGGGCCTTTCGAGGTCCGGTCTTTTTTTGTTTAAACATATCACAGGCTTAAACGTATCACAGGTGTATCACAGGCCCACAGGGGTTCGGTCGCGAGGCCCAGCAGAATCATCAGAAAAAAAACCTCTTCTGTAGTGGGCGTGGAAACCTCTCCCGATCACGGACCCGGCAGAGTCTATCCCACGTGGTTCGAACCGCCGATCTGCCTTACGTAACTGACTGAAATCATTAACACTCTATTTTAAGTTTTGCCCGAATTGGCGAAACTCCACCAAGAGCTTGCTGGCTAACTCATTGAAATGTTTACTCCACAGGGCGGTTCGAACCACGCGGGCTATAGGACAAAGTCCGGATGGGGTGGGGGTCGTTGACCAACTCACTGTCCATAACAGACGATCCGTTGCTTTGTACAACAAGTCGTAGTCGTCGCAGGATCACAACTATTTTGCTTGCCACAATTGATCAGGGTTTGTAGACAAGTTGTACACTGCTGACTTAGATGCTTTACGAAACAAGCCTGACCACATACCGTGTCGGAAGGCTGACAAAGCTTGATACAATCGTTTGCTTTGGTCAACTCATCTTGCTTGCATTGTGACGGATTGCTACTACCTGGTTTGGTGCACGTTTTTGCACCAGCAGGACCAGCATCTTCGCAAGTCATTCCAGCAGGGCAGCTCTTACTCTTTTCACAGCGTTTCGTACAATACCCTGCCTTAATACAAAGACCGCTCCGACATTGCTCAACCGAAGTACAGGCAGCTCCCACATTTACGCCATTTGGATTGAGCCGCACACAAGCCTGAGCCTTGGCCGACACAATGGCGCAAGCATACCCTTGTGGACAAGAACCCTCCCCCTGACAACCCTGCGTACAATACGATCGTGTCTGTGATGGTACACACCAGCCTCCTTTGCAATCCTTCCCCTTTTGACAAGGGCCTGCACCAAGCTCCTTACCACCCGGATTTAAAATGCTGTTGTTTGCATTCTTATTCGAATTCTTATTCGAATTCACAGTGTTCGAGTTTTTGTTTGAATTCGTATTTTGTTGTTTCTTTTTTGGTGTTCCACAAGCCAAAAAGAAAACACTCAAAAAGAAACTAAGCCACAGCAGTCGATATACTTTGAA
>JALTMC010000221.1:0-4010 GCA_027005175.1 Myxococcales bacterium | reverse complement strand
AAGGACACACAGTAGCAGTTCATCAGAAAAAGACCTCTTATCTTGTGGGCGTGGGAACCCCCTCCTGATCGCGGGTCCGGCAGAATCTACAGGACGAAGGCCGGATGGGGTGGGGGCGTTGACTGTTGTACTCCTCACACAAGTCGATAGGAGAGGAACAAGCAGGTTCGAAGTTTCGTTGTATGCGTTTCACGGTTTTCTCGCAAGACATCACTGCCTCTTTCTTATCCCATATCACTGCCTCTTATCCCGTATCACTGCCTCTTATCCCGTATGATTCACGTTGTTCGTTGCGAGGCGACGGAAAGCCCGAGCAAACACAAGGAAGGGGGGCGGTTTGGTTGCGTCGGTCAGGCCACATGTCTGCACACAAAGACGAACCGTTTGTGAATCATACAGGGTAAATTCTGCCACCCTTGCGTGCTCAGGCGTCTCTATAGGAAAGTAGCTGTTTTTCCCTCTTGCCTCAACCCCATGAGACAGTTTTACGATATCACTTCGCGGTCATTTTCCCTGTGTTAAGAGATGACAAGCCAATGCAGAAGGAATTTTCTCAATGAAACATGGAGCCATTTTCTTTATCCTTGCGATTTTCTCACTGATGCACCCTCACCTCTGGCAAAAGATGGGGATGTTGTGGACTTATCTAACACATAGCAACTACACCTTCTGGACAACGTTCTCAAAGATGGATATCCTAGACCTGCTCTTGCATGCAGGTATGCCCATTGTTTTTTTCTGGCTGGGCTGGCGCAAGTTCCAGGAGCAAGAAACTCTTACAGAAACAGTGCGATAGGGAGGCCGAGTGCAAGACGCAAATCATCCATGGTTGTTTTTTCTCGGCTCTATTCTCAGCTGCCTTGTTCTATCGGCAGGAGCCCAAGCCCAAAACTATCGAAGCAAGCGAGGCTGGGTAATTCGAGCCTCTCAAGCAAGGATACTCCATAAAAAAGGAGCTCTGTTTGTCGATGTTCGCTCGCGAAGCTCATACCGCAAACAGCATATTGCAGGAGCTGTTCACACCACATGGCAGCATTTTTCTCAGTCGAAGTCCCCCCAACGAGGGTGTCTACTCAGAAAAAGATCCCTGTTGAGGAAACGTTTACGCGCCTTGGGTGTCTCTCAAAACAATCATGTGGTGGTTTATGGTGCTCCCACAAGAGGTTGGGGAGAAGAAGGTCGGATCACATGGATGCTTCGAACCTTTGGGCATCAAAAAACGGTCCTTGTGGACGGAGGTTTTTTTGCCCTTACCCAAGCGGGCCTTCCTCTATCCAAGATCGTCCCGACGCCAAAAACCGGGGACATCACCATTCGACGTACAACACGATGGTCTATCCATGGCAGCACACTGCGAAAAAGAAGAAGGGGT
This sequence comes from Myxococcales bacterium, assembly GCA_027005175.1. Taxonomy (GTDB): domain Bacteria; phylum Myxococcota_C; class UBA6777; order UBA6777; family UBA6777; genus M3003. Next base: position 2,638 of record JALTMC010000221.1, on the reverse strand, counting down.
CCAAAGAGACTTCGCCCCATCGTAGTAGATACACGTGAGCTACGAGAATTTAAGGGAAAGACACCTTATGGAGAACACCGGGGAGGTCATATCCCAGGAGCTGTACATCTCTACTTTAAAGTGCTCCTCAACAAACGTGGTTTTTTGAAATCACGTAGAGAGATCCTACAAATACTCAAACGAAAAGCGATCGTGTCCAAAAGGCCGATTGTGCTCTATTGTACGGGAGGAATTCGCTCTGCATGGCTGACCGTAATTCTGTTCGATCTGGGATTTCACAATGTCAAAAACTATGCAGGTTCGATGTGGGAATGGTCTGCCCGCCCCGCCAAAAAGTACCCCCTCACCACAGCAAACTAACCCCGCGATGAATACAACACCACTTCGAACACATCCATAACAAACCAAGGAAGAGGAACTCTTATGTCAGGTTTTTCCTTTAACAACATTCTCTTTTTATGCGTCGCGAACTCAGCTCGCTCCCAAATGGCAGAAGGCCTCGCCCGTCATCTCTTTGGAGAGGATGTTCACATCGCCTCAGCAGGCTCACTCCCCACTCGCGTGAATCCTTATGCCATTCAAGCCATGGACGAACTTGGAATCGACATCCGCTCCCAACAATCAAAATCAGTAGACACCTTGGCATCCAAAAATTTCGACCTTGTCATCACACTTTGTGCTGAAGAGGTCTGCCCTGTTTTTCTAAATGGCTCACAAAAACTACACTGGCCTCTACAAGATCCCGATCGAAAGGATGAAGAGCTATCCGAAGAAGAGCGCTTACGCTTCTTCTGTGTAGCCCGAGACCAACTCCAAGCCCGACTCAACGTATTATCGGCGCTGCGAGATGTCCCCGTCGCACCCAAAGCCTCCGAGTTCCATGTCAGCATCCGAGTTCCAGACCTCGCGCAAGCAGCACGATTCTACACTTGGTTACTGGGTGTCACACCAAAGGTCTGGACGCATCGTTATGTTACATTCATCAGTGAAAGACTGCACACAAACTTTGTGCTCCTTGTTTCTGATGGAAAGACTCTACACAAAGATACCCTGTATCATCTCGGCATTGACGTGGGAAGCAAAGCAGCGGTCATTGCATCACATCATTCGTCGATAATTGCAGGTTGGGAAATACATAAACCCGCCCGCACAACTTGGCGCGGAACTCCTCTTCATGAACTCTGGCTCAAAGATCCAGGGGGTAACCTTATCGAGATCTACGCACGCCTCACAGAAGAAGAACTCGCCGAAATGCCCTCCAACCAAGAACCCACCTTTCTTGTCGTAGAGTAACAAGGCAACCCGGTTTCTTTCCATCTTGTCGTAGTTCTCGATAACACACCGTGCTTACTGGGAGTTTTCAAGTACCCCCCTCGACATTCATCCATAACATTGTCATAGTGGAGAGGTGTGGCAAGATGGCTTCCCCAAAAAAGAGTGTTCTGATGATATATCCAATGACTTTCCCTTCTTTTCTCCGTGGTTTGTTTCTTCTCTTCTCCCTTGGATTGACAGGTTGTTTTTCTTCGTATCAGATCCCTAAGCAGGGTCCATACCAAAGTCAGAAGGGATGGGTTGTACAGGCAAATCAAGTGAAAGACTGGATGGCCAAGGGAGCCACGATTTTAGATGTTCGTGATGAAGCATCCTGGAAGAAACAACATCTGCGAGGTTCACTGCACACCACCTGGCAACACTTCTCGGAGCCCAAAGCCCCCAACCAGGGGCGTTTACTCCAAAACCAAGCCATTCTCAATCAAAGGCTGCAAGCTCTGGGCATTTCAAAAACAAAGCCTGTCCTTGTACTTGGCGACGCTGTTAATGGATGGGGTGAGGAAGGGCGTATCGTTTGGATGCTACGAACATTCGGGCACTCCGATGCTCACTTTATTGATGGAGGACACCGAGCACTGCTAAAGGCGGGTTTGCCAATGACCACAGAAGCAACAAAAGTTTCCAAAGGAGACTTTGTCATAAAACGCAACAACCAGTGGGATATTCAGAAACAGATGCTACTGGATTGGCTCAAAGCCAAAAAATTCTCCAAAGAAGTGACATTGGTTGATACTCGCGAGTTACGCGAATATAACGGAGAGACACCTTATGGTGAAAGTCGCGGGGGTCACGTCCCCGGTGCCGTTAACCTTCACTACAAAGAACTCGTGACAAGCGCAGGTTTACTCTATCCTCGTACTGTTTTGCTCAAAAAACTCAAAGAGAAAGGCATCACACCTGACAAGGCTGTTGTGGCTTATTGTACAGGAGGAATTCGCTCCGGCTGGCTGGTTGTGGTGTTGTTTGATTTGGGATTTAAAGATATAAAAAACTACGCTGGTTCCATGTGGGAGTGGGCAGCGGAATCCCCCTCACAATACCCATTGCAGAAAGTACAAGCAAACTCCAACTAGGGCGGACGCCCAAGCTGTGAGCTTTGGTATTGTCTGGACAGATGCGTTGCAGAAAGTACAAGCAAACTCCAACTAGGACGGGGATCTGACAGCCTATAAAAGAAATAGACATAGCAAAATCTCCTGTATATCCATTGACCTGCCCCCCCCTGAGAATCTCGGAACTACCCCGAGGGGCACTCAAAACACTTTGACCTTCAGGAAAAACGAAATGCTTGAGCCGACTTTCG